>JAHWKY010000007.1 GCA_019347575.1 Actinomycetota bacterium
CGCCCGGGGCGCCGGGGCCGGCGTCGGGGCAGTTGGCGATGGGTCCGTCCGCGGCGTCGCGTTCGTAGGCGAAGAAGAACTCCCGACCTCGGGCGAGCCGGATCGCGTCCGCCTCGACCTCGTCGGCGGCCCACTCACCCGACGTCCCGATGCACGGGGCGCCATCCGGCCCCGTCGAGACCACCGGATACGACACCCAGACCCCGTTCGGGGCGTCGCCATCCGACCCCCCGCTACCCGGCTTCCCGGGCACCTCCATCTCCCCGTCGCACACGACATCGGCGTCGATGATGTTGCAGCCCGGAGGAAGAACCTGGCCGCGAGCTGGCGAAGGTGTAATGAGGACCACCACTGCCGCGACTACGAGAAGGCGTCGCACGGCGCCTCCTCGCTGGGCGAGCCACTCGCCTCAAGGACCTCGTACGAGATGATCCACGGCGTCGGGTTGAAACCCTCTGGGTCGCGATCGGGCGTTGCGGGCACGAGAGCGATGAACTGGATCGGCTCAACGGCAGGCGGCGCTGATGAGACACCCGAGAAGTCGTAGTCGGCGAGGGCGACGATGCATGTAGGTGTTGCCGTGTGGACCTCAAGGACGCGTAGGGATACGGGTCGCAACGGCGTGGGGACGTCAGGAGGGTGGGGCTCCTGGAAGTCCGCCTGCCACTTCGCTGCGATCTTCGTGAATGCATCGACGGCGTAGATGGCCCGCAACCTGTCGCGTACCGGAGACGGAAGCACTTCGACCTCTCCGAACGACCCAAGCAGTTCGCGCTTCGCCTCATGCTGAACCTCGGCGAGCGCCCCGTAGACCTTCTCGATGTAGGCGGCGTCGATGGTGTCGGGGATGGCGTAGGGGTCATCGGGGGTGGGGTAGGCGGTGGCGGGGAAGGAGGGTGGTCCGAACGTCAACGGCGATGGTGACGATCCGGGTTCGGCGTTGCCCGACGAGCACGCCCCGCACAGGACTGCCCCCGCGGTCAGCGCCGCGATGAGAGCCACCCCCGTTCGCACCGGCATCCCCTCAGCCGCCGGAGGTCGCACCGTACCCAACCGCCCCGCCCCGCGGCGCCCGCCGCAGGCGTCGCTGTGGACGGGCCCCGCTTCCGCGGAAGCGCCCGACGCACCCCCGCACGCGAGCCCTGCCCGACGCCGCATCCGCCGCGACCGCACGAACTTGAATACCTGGGTGCACGTGGATGCCTCCAAGTATGCAAGTTCGGTGGATGTCGGGTCACGCCTCGACGTCGTCGGGGCGGTCGGATGGCCCCGTTCGTCGCAGACCAGGTGGCTACAGTCGAGATGTGATCGAGACGACGCCGGTGTCCGCGCACTCCTCCGCCGGGGAGGAGCGTCTCGAGGAGCTACTCGCCCGCGTCCACGACGCCGCGCCCCAGGAACGTGCCGATCTCGTGCACGCGTTCGCACAGATGGCGCTGCGGCGCGTGCCCGCGGGACAGCTCGCCGCGGCCGACCCCGAGACCACCGCGAGCCAGATCCTCGCCGCGTTCACGTTCGCCGATGAACGCACACCCGGCGATCTTGCCGTGCGTGTGTTCACGCCGGAGGTCGCCCTCGACGGTTGGAGCGATCCCGGGACCGTCATCGAGATCAACGTCGAGGACCGCCCGTTCCTCCTCTCCACCGTGACCGAGGAGCTCCACGCCCGAGGACACGACGTCGTGCGCATGCTGCACCCCATCTTCGGGGTGGTACGGGGCGACGACGGGAGGCTGGAGGAGGTACTGCCGGCACGCACCGCATCGACGAGGGAGTCGTTCCTGCACCTCGAACTCGACACCGTCCTCGACGACGAGACCACGGACTCGCTGTACGACGCCCTCCGCGAGGTCCTGGGCGACGCCCTCGCCGCCACCGGCGACTACGAGCAGATGCGCGATCGCATCGAGGCCGCTGCCGCGGCGACGCGGGAGAGCGCCCCGCGACGCTACGACCCCGACGAGGCCGCCGAGGCGGCGGACCTGCTCGAGTGGCTGCTCGAGGAGAACTTCGTCCTGCTCGGGATCCGCGAGTACGAGGTCACGCACGGGGCCGACGGACGGACGATCCACGTGATCCCGGGCAGCGGCCGGGGGATCCTGCGCCGTGAGGAGACCTCGACCTACGCCGAACCGGTCGCCGAGAGCGAGATGGAGTCCGAGCTCGCGCACCGGGCGTTCGAGGGCGAGCTGCTGAACATCTCGCGCACGAACCGGCTCAGCACCGTCCACCGACGCACACGCATGGACTACGTCGGTGTGAAACGCGTGGACGAGCACGGCAGGGTGGCAGGCGAGTTCCGCATCGTCGGGCTGTTCACACGCAAGGCGTACGCCGAGCCCGCACGCGACACCCCGGTCCTGCGCCGCAAGCTCCAGCGGATCCTCGAGCGCGAGGACGTCGTCCATGGCAGTCACGACGAAGCCACGCTGGTCAGCCTGTTCCAGGCACTACCCAAGGACGAGCTCTTCCAGACCGACACCGACACGCTGCACCGCCACCTCATCGAGCTCGTGACGGCCGAGGAGCACGAGGAGACCCGGGTCCTGGTACGACAGGACGCGTTCACCCACACGGCATCGATCCTGCTCGCGGTCCCGCGCGACCAGTACAGCCCGTCGCTACGGCGTGAGCTGCAGCAGCTCTTCGTCTCCCGGTGGCAGGCGCAGCGTGTCGACGTCGACCTCTCCCTCGGCGACCGCGCCGAGGCGGTCGCGCGTTTCACGGTGCACGGGATCGAGCGGACGCTCGACTCGGTCGACATCGACCAGCTCCAACGCGACGTGCGCAGCCGGGCCCGCTCCTGGATCGACGAGGTCACCAACCACCTGGTCCGCCGTCACGGCGAGGCCGACGGCCGTCGACTCGCACGCCAGTACGCCGACCGCGTACCCATGGGGTACCGGGAGGTCACACCCACCGACATCGCCGCAGACGACGTCCGTGAGCTCGCGGGGCTGGTGCGATCCGGAGCGGATCTGCGGGTCCGTGCTCACCACGCGGCCAACGGCGACGGACTCCTCCGCGTGAAGGCCTACCCCGCGGGCGCTGCTCTCGAGCTGTCAGGCTTCCTGCCGATCCTCGAGTCGCTCGGGCTGCGGGTCATCGAGGAGCGCCCGTACCAGTTGGACGGTGACGACCCGCCGCTGTACATCCACGACTTCGGCGTTCGCACCGACGACGGCGAACCCATCCATCTCGAGCGGGATGGGGAGCGGCTGGCCGAAGCGACCCTGGCAGCACGGAGCGGGGCGATCGACGTGGACGCGCTCAACCGGCTCGTCCTCCGCGCCGAGCTCGACTGGTACGAGGTCACCCTGCTGCGTGCCTACCGCCGCTACCGCCGCCAGCTCGGTACGGCGTACTCGACCGAGTACGTCAACGAGGCCATGAACAGCCATCCCGCGGTCGCGCGTGCCCTCCTGCGGCTGTTCGCGGCGAAGTTCGATCCGGACGCACGAGCCGACGCCGAGACCATCGCCGCCGCGCGCCACGAGGTGCTGAACCGGTGTGACGAGGTCGAGCGTCTGGATCACGACCGCATCCTGCGCGGCTTCAGCAGCCTGATCGACGCGACCGTGCGCACGAACTACTACCGCCGCTCCACCGACGCCAGCGGTCACCCGTTCATCGTGCTCAAGTTCGACAGCTCGCGCATCGTCGACGCGCCCGATCCCGTGCCGTACCGGGAGATCTTCGTGTACTCGCCGACGCTCGAGGGTGTGCACCTGCGTGGCGGGCCCGTCGCCCGTGGCGGTCTGCGCTGGTCGGACCGCATGGACGACGTGCGCACCGAGGTGTTGGGGCTGATGAAGGCCCAGATGCTGAAGAACTCCGTGATCGTCCCGACGGGGGCCAAGGGCGGGTTCGTCGTGAAGCGTTCCCCGGACCACCGCGACGAACTGCGCGATGTCGTCCGTCGGCAGTACGAGACGTTCGTGAGTGCGCTGCTCGAGGTCACCGACAACCTCGTCGCCGGCGAGATCGTGCCGCCGGCCCGCGTCCGGAGCCACGACGGCGACGACCCCTACCTGGTCGTGGCCGCCGACAGAGGAACCGCCACCTACAGCGACGTCGCCAACACCGTGGCCGCTCGCTACGGCTTCTGGCTCGACGATGCGTTCGCGTCCGGCGGCTCCCACGGCTACGACCACAAGGTGCTCGGTATCACGGCCCGTGGCGCGTGGATCGCGGTCCAGCGCCACTTCCGCGAACTCGACATCGACGTACAGACCGATCCCATCACGGTCGTCGGCATCGGCGACATGTCGGGGGACGTCTTCGGCAACGGGATGCTGCAGTCGCCCGCGGTCCAACTCGTCGCCGCGTTCGACCACCGCCACGTGTTCCTCGACCCCGATCCGGATCCCGAGGCGTCGTACCAGGAACGGCGCCGGCTGTTCGAGATGCCCGGCTCGACCTGGGCGGACTACGACCCGGGGCTCATCAGCCCCGGTGGTGGGGTGTGGGCGCGTGATCTGAAGTCGATACCGATCAGCGACCAGGTCCGAGACCGGCTGCGCATCGAGGACGAGACGCGGACGCCCGCCGAACTCATCCAGGCGATCCTGCGGGCGCCCGTGGACCTGCTCTGGGCTGGTGGGATCGGCACGTACGTGAAGGCGTCGCACCAGACCCACAGCCAGGTGGGCGACCGCGCCAACGAGGAACTGCGGGTCAACGCCACCGAGGTCCGCGCGCGCGTCGTGGCGGAGGGCGCCAACCTCGCGTTCACGCAGCCCGCACGGGTCCAGTACGCCCGCCGGGGCGGCCGTATCAACATGGACGCGATCGACAACAGCGCTGGCGTGGACATCTCCGACCACGAGGTCAACGTCAAGATCCTGCTGGGTGTGGCGATCGAACGGGGACTCATCGACCGGGACGAGCGAGACCGCATCCTCGAGGACATCACCGAGGAGGTCGTCGCACTCGTCCTGCGCGATAACCAGCTCCAGACGTGGCGGCTGAGCCAGGAGGCTGCCGAGAGCCCCACCGCCATGGACGCCTACGAGGCGATGCTGACCGGCTTCGAGGATCGGGATGTCCTCGACCGTGATGCCGAGTCGCTTCCCTCAACGGAGGAGATGCAGGAGCGACGGAGCGCCGGCGCGGGACTGACGCGGCCCGAGCTCGCCGTCCTGATGGGCTACGCCAAGCGTGACGTCATGGCGTCGGTCCTGCGTTCCTCGTTGCCCGATGATCCCGCGCTCGCTCCGACCCTGCGCGGGTACTTCCCGTCGACGCTGGCCGAACGGTTCGACGAGCTGATCGATGACCACCGACTCCGCCGTGAGCTCATCGCGACGATCGTCTCCAACGACATCGTGAACCGGATGGGCGTGAACTTCGCCTTCCGGGTGGCAACCGAGCACGGTCGCGGACTGGACGATGTCGTCGCCGCGTACTGGGTCGCACGTGACGTCAGCGACGCCGGGGCCACCTGGCAGGCGATCGAGGACCTCGACCAGCTGCTCGGGCCGTCACGTGCGATGAGCTGGAAGCGCGAGGTCGACAAGCTCATCGACTCCCTGACCCGCATCTACCTCGCCGAGACGGGTGTGGGGGTCAGCACGCTCGTCGCGCGCGACCGCCCGGTGTTCGAGGCGCTCGAGGGACGGATGCTCGAACTCGGCACCGACGCCCAGCGACGTCACCGCATCGAGCGCATGCACGAGCTCATCGACGACCTGGTCGACCCCGATCAGGCGCAGCGCCTGGCCTGCGTCCGCGATCTCGCCATGGTGCCTGACATCTCCGAGGTCGTCCGCGGCATCGACGAGGCGGACCCCCCGGAGGTGGCGGACGCCTTCCTCCGCATCACTGCCGCGACGCACCTGGATCGTCTGGCACGCAGGCTCGACGTGTTCGAACCCGACGATCGCTGGGAGCGGTGGGAGCGGTCGGGCCTGCTGCACGACCTGCGCGAGCTCCGCAGCTTCGCCGTCGCGGCAGCTCTCGCCAACGAACGCGACCTCCCCGCGAGCGATGCGGTCGAGCGCTACCTCGCTCGCCGGGCCGAACGTGTCGCGTACGCACGCGAGCTCATCGCTCAGCTCGCGGACGCCGACCCGCTACGCCTCGACGCTGCCGGTGTCGCGACCCGCGCCCTGCGCAGCGCGCTCGTCGGCTGAACCCGATCCGCTCGCAGCGGCTCCGATCCGCAGTCGGTCGACGAGTCGGTCCGCGGTCTCCGACGGGATGAACGCCAGGTAGCCGACGAACACGGCGTAGCTGAAGAACCCGACCGTGATCGTCAGGTCGATCGCGACGTGCATCACCGCCCCGAGGCCCAGCACCCAAGGTCTGAGACGTCGGTTCCACACGAGCAGCGGGATCGCCAGCTCGATGGCGAGCGTCCCGTAGGTCAGCAGGTTGACGATCACCAGCTGTTCGGTGATGACGTCCGGAACGGCGAACCGGGTGAGGTCGTCGATCCGCAACGCGTACCCAACGGCGGTTCCCTCGGCCCAGGTGTCGCCCCGCGCCTTCGCCCACACGCTGAACAGGTACATGGCGGCGAGCTGGACCTGTATCAGACGCAGCGGCCAGATCGGTCGGGGCTCGGGTTCCCAGAACCGGTCGCGGGCTCGGAGCCAGCGGTCGACCGAGAGCGCCCCGCCCGCTGCACCGAGGGCGAGGAACAGGCCGAGGTGACGGACGAGGAGGTCGCCGGAGTTGAGGATCCATACGTTCTGCCGCTGGAAGCTGAGCAGCAGCACGAACGCCACGATCGCCGCGAGACGGGTGAACAGGCCGACCGTGAGCGCCAACGCCGCGACGATCAGCACGACGTAACCGGTCCACAGAGCTGCCGGCGATGCCGCTACCTCGAATACGCTCCACCGCCAACCGCCGATGGTCGTCGTCGCTGCCGGCGTCGGACCGAAGAAGTCGATGACGTCCGGCAGCAGCGTCGCGGTCCAGCCCAGCAGGAGCAGCCCGTAGCCGATGCGCGCGAGGGCGAGCGGTGCCACCGATCGCTCGTCGAACCAGAACGTGGACCACGCCCCGACGACCTGCCGCCCCCACGCGATCATCCCGAGGACCCCAGATCCAGAACGTGGAACTCGTACTGGTTCCACTCCGGTCGGACCTGTCCGCTCCCGGGTTCGGGGGTGTCGTACCAGTGACGCACCAGTGTGACCCGGACGACCTCACCCTCATCCGCGTGCTCGGCCGCGATCCACCGGGCGACGGGGCCCCACAGACCGGAGCTGTCGTCGGCACGGACGTGCTCCATCCACTTCTGCCAACGGTAGGTGCGGTACGGGGTGAGGAACGGTTCACGGTGCAGCGGCAGACGCCACACCGTGCTCCGGCCGTCCGCGAACTCCACCCGAGCGGTCAGGTCCAGCGTGAGTCGCCGCGGGTTCGGCGCGAAAACGGACCAGTTCTGATCGAGTCCGACGGTCTCGACGAAAGGACGCACCACGGGCACGAGGCTGTCGCGGAGCCCGGACCTGGGCAGGTTCCAAGCCGTGATCGAGACCAGGACCACGAGGATGAACAGCGAGATGATGGCGCGCCCCGCCGGGTGCCGCTCGGCGCGGTGTTGCCAGGACGACGCCGGCGCGGGGGTCAGTTCGTCGCCAGCGGGTTCCACGGCCGTCCCACCTCGCGGCTGGTCGCGAGCTCGATGACGGCGACCTCGATCAGCACATCCGCGGGGAGGTCCGAACCCTTGAGATCGAGGTCGACCCGGGCGACGCGGTCGTGGCACCAGGCAAGTTCGCCGGGCGTGAAGTTCCGCGCGCCCCGGGCGAGCATCTTGTGACGCCCCGGCGAGACCCCGACCTCCGACGCCGTGGCTCCGCCACGGACCTGAAGCAGCTGGCGGATGCGGCTGGCCAGGGCGCCGAGCAGCGCCAGCGGTGCGTCGCCGGCCTCGAGGGCCCCACGGAGGCCGACGATCGCCGTGCCCGGATCGCGGGCTTCCACCGCGTCCGCCACGGCGAAAGGCCCTCGTGTCCCGTGGCCCTCGACCGACCCTTCGACGTCCTCGGCGCCGATCCGCCGTCCGGGCTCGGTCGCGGCGACCACCTGCGCGACCTTCGAGGCGATGACGGCGGCGTCGTTGCCGGCGCGCTCGAGCACGGCGCTGAGGGCAGCCGCGTCGGCGTCCCGACCGTGGAACGCGAACTCCGACTCGGCCAGCCCGCGCCAGCCGCGCTGGTCCCACGGTAGGGGTGCCTTGACGTCGATGCGCTCGCCCGACGACGTCGTGAGCTTGGTGAGCTTGGGGATGCGACCCACGCCTCGGGCGACCAGCACGACGGTCGCGTCCGGGTCAGGAGACGCGGCGTAGTCCTCGAGCTCGGCCTTGAGGTCGCCCGACACGGCCTCGATGCCGCGCAGGACGATGCAGCGGGTCCCGCCGAACAGCGATGCCGTGCGCAGGTCGGGCAGGTGGGTGGTCTCGGCCGCGTCGAGGAGATCGACGTCGAGGTCCGGCGCCACCGCCCGTAGGTCCGTGGTGACCCGGTCGGCGGCTCGGCGGAGGAGGTGGTCGTCGTCGCCGACGATGAGGTACAGCGGGGCGCGGTCGGGCATACGCCGAGCCTACCGCTGCCCTCGATCCGTCCCGCGCGTCCGCGGCCTCGTCCCCGATCGGCGGCACGACCACTCTGATCGTCCCCTCGAGGTCGGTGCGTCGCACCTGCATCCCCGCCGACTCCAGGAGGGCCAGCAGTTCGGGATGCGGGTGGCCGTAGCGGTTGCCCGACCCTGCGGAGACGATCGCGACGCGTGCAGTCGTGGCCCTGAGGAAGGCGGGTGAGCTGGTCGCGCCTCCGTGGTGGGGAACCTTGAGGAGGCCCGCTCGGAGTCGGTCGGGGCGTGCCGACAGGTCGCGCTGCGCGTCCTGCTCGGCGTCGCCGGTGAGCAGCACCGCCCGACCGCGCCACGAGACGCGCATCACGATCGACATCTCGTTGGGCTCCGAGTCCGCGGCCCGGTAGGGCCGACCCGGTGGCGGAGCGAGGACCTCCACGAGGACGTCGCCGAGCCTGACGTGCTGATCGGCCCGGGGCTCCACGACGAGGATGCCCCTGGCATTGGCGGTGCTCGCGACGTCAGCCGCGAGATCGTGCTCGACGGGAACCGGTCGCAGCCAGACCGCTCTCGCCCCGATCGTCTCGATCACCTCGACGGCGCCGCCGATGTGATCGAGGTGGGGATGGGACACGACGAAGAGGTCGAGCGGTGCGGGGCGGTGCCGCCGCAGCCAGGTGACGGCCGCGGTGTCCGGCCCCGCGTCCACCAGGATCGCGGTGCCCGGTGCCTCGACCAGGATCGCGTCGCCCTGCCCGACGTCGATGGCGGTCACCCGCAGGTCCGTCACGGGTCTGGCCGGGAGCGGCAGGATGGACCAGCACAGCACGACGACGCTCGCCAGAGCGGCGCGGTGCGCCAGTCGTGACCGCGGCTGCGCGACCAGCCACGCGATCACCGCGATCGCGGCCATCAACGCTGCGGGAGCTGCTGACGACACGAGCAGACCACGACCGGCCAGCGCTCGAGCGACCGCGAGCACCACAGCGAGGGCGGGGCGTGCCAGCAGCAGACCCGGCGCCGCCAGGCGTTCGTCGACGACCGCGAACGGCGCCGACGCGATCGCGAGTGCGGCGGCGACGGCCGCCGCCGGGACCGCGATGAGGTTGGCCGGGATCGACACGACCGGGACCCCTTCGGTGTGGATCAGCAGCAGTGGCGCGACGGCGATCTGGGCCCCCAGCGTCACGGCGACGAGGTCCCCCGCCCGACCGGGCAACCAGCCCAGTCGCCGACGGACCCGAGGCGCGAGCAGCAGCACCCCGCCGGCGGCGGCCGCAGACAGCAGGAGACCGAGTGAGCGGGCGAGGAAGGGATCGACCACGACGAGCAGCAGCAGCGCAGCGGCGAGCGCGTACGCGGGTTCCGTGCGTCGACCGACCGCCTGCGCCAGCAGCACGAGCCCCGCGACGACACCAGCACGCAGGACGCTCGGATCGAGCCGGGTCAGCAACGCGAACCACACGAGCGTGGCGGCGACCAGTCGCCTCCTCCCCCGCGCCCCGAGCCGGAGCGTGTGGCCGACGATGACCGTGCCGAGCACGACGATCGCGACGTTGGAGCCGCTGACGGCGGTGAGGTGGCTGAGTCCGGTGACGAGCATGGCCTCGGCATCCGCCTCGGGGAGCAGGCGTGTGTCCCCGGTCACGAGCCCGGTCGCGAGTCCCGAGGGAGCCGGAGGCAGCCACCGTGATGCCGCATCGCGGACCGCTGCCCGGACCACCTCGGTGGAGCGGGCGACGGCACCCGGAGCGGCCACCTGACGCCACGACCGGGGATCGAGCCGGACCCCGAGGTGCAGGCTGCGCAGGTAGCGGTCGAAGGGCGTGTCCTCGAGCGGGCGGGCCGATGCGATGCCCCGCCACGAGGATCCGAGTGCCGGAGGATCCGCCTCACCGCGGACGAAGGCCCGCTCGCGTGTGTCGATCTCGGCCAGGCGGGTGACCCGCAGCAGCGCCCACCACCCGTGCTCGTCGACGCGCGGCTCGCTCACGACCACCGCCTCGAACCCGACCGCCCCACCACGGGCTGCCAGCTCGGCCAGCGGTCCCGTGGCGATGCGGACGGCGCGGACGCCCGCGGTGCTTCCAACGGCGAGCGCGACGGCGATGACCGCGGCCCACCGACCGAGACGTCGGCGCCGGGTAGCGAACGTCGCCAGCACCATCGCGGCTGCGAACGCCACGGCGAGTACGGACGCTCGCGGCTTGCCCGCCCCCGTGCTGGCAGCGACCACAGCGAGGACGCTCCACACCACGACGGGCCCACGTACGGTCGTCGCGCGCGACCTCACGACACCGCGATCACGTCCGCCAGCGCCTGGAACGTGCGCTCGCCGATCCCCGGAACGTCACGCAGCTCGCCGACCTCGCGGAAGGGACCGTGCTCGTCACGCCAGTCCGCGATCCGCTGTGCCAGCACCGGGCCGATCCCGGGCAGCTGCTCGAGGTCCTCCGTGGTCGCCGCGTTCAGATCGAGGACACCGTCGCGCCAGGCACCGGCTGCCGATCCACCTCCGACCTCACCCTCGACGCCTGGCGACATCCCACGTACGGGGACGTGCAACTGCTCCCCGTCGCTGAGGACGCGGGCGAGGTTGATGGCGTCGAGGTCCGCGTCGGCGCGCGCACCGCCCGCTGCGGCGAGCGCATCGCCGACACGCGCCCCGCTCGGGAGCTCGAGGACACCGGGCTGCAGCACCGCACCGGCGACGTGGACGATCACGGGCACAGAGGTCGGGACCGCCGCCGCGTCGGTCACGGTCTCCAGCGGCGGGGCGCCGCGAGGCGTCGCCATCCAGATGTACCCGGTGAGCGCCAGGCCACCGACGAGCAGCACGGCGAGCCCCGTGAGCTCGGAGGGCGTCGCGTCGAGCCACTGGGAGGCTCGCCTCAGCCGTTCGGTGAACCCGCTCTCCTCCACAGTCGGAGGGTCGCGCTCGCACGCGTCGCGGTCACGTGCGGATGCTGGCGGTCCTGTGGAGAACCGGGACCCTACGTCACGTCGGGACGACCGCGATCCCGATCGCGCCGGGTCCACAGTGCGTCCCCACCACCGGCCCGATCACGGCATCGATCCGACGTGCCACGGTCAGCCGCTGGTCGAGGGCGGCGCCCACCGACGCCGCACGCTCCCCGGCGAGGCCGTGGACCAGCACCACGTCGGCCTCCGCATCACCCACGGCCCCGTGGCAGAGCTCGATGAGCCGGTCGGTGGCCCGTGACCACGTCCTCGTGCGTTCCAGCACCTCGACCTCACCGTCGCGGATCGTGAGGATCGGCTTGACCCGCAGGACGTTGCCGACCATCGCTTGAGCACCGCTGAGTCGGCCGCCTCGACGCAGGTAGTCGAGCGTGTCGACCGTGAAGAAGAAGCTGGCGCGGGCCGCGACGTCCGCGGCGACGCGAGCGGTCTCGGCGAGGTCGGCGCCGGCGTCCGCGGCCTCCACGGCGGCCATCACGGCGAGCGCCAGCCCCCCACTCACCTGGCGGGAGTCGACGACCTCGACCGGCAGCGGGGCGTCCTCGGCGGCCTGCCGGGCGGTCTCGACGGTCCCCGACAGCGCACCGGACACGTGGATGCTCACGACCCCGTCCGCGTCCTCGTCCGCCGCATCCGCGTAGGCCTCCTCGAACCAGGCTGGGACCGGCTGGGACGTCGTCGGGAGCGTAGGGCTGGCACGGAGCCGCTCGTAGAAGCGCTCATCGGTGATCGTGATGCGCGAGGTGTAGGACTCGTCGGCGAACGTCACGGTCATCGGCACGACGCGGAGCCCGAGCTCGTCGGTGTGCGACGGTGCGAGGTCCACGGTCGAATCGGTGACGACCGCCACGTGACCCACGTCATCCGCTCCCGAACCGCGAGCCCCGAGCGTAGGAGGACGGTGGCACCGGATGCGCCCGGCGACTGCGACCCCCGCGGCGCGGCGACGCACCTTTCCCGCCTAGCTCTCGGTGAGGAACGCGGTGATCGTCTCGCCGATCACGACGGGGTGCTCGAGGTGCAGGAAGTGCCCGGCACCCGGGATCAACTCGACACGGGACTTGGGGTGGGCGAGGCGCACGCCCTGAGCGATCTCCCCACCCACGCAGCCGTCTGCCAGGCCGTGCAGGTACAGGTGTGGCTGGGGCGGGAGCGCATCGGGGCGTGGGAACCGTCCGATCGTGGCGTCCCGTCGGACCTGGCGGTAGTAGCCGACGGCGGTCTCGAGCGTGCCGGGGCTGCGGAGCGTGGCCCGGAGGGCGAACCGATCCTCCGCAGGTCGACGGTAGGACGGCGACCACGCGCCCCAGAGGGCATCGATCGCCTGGAAGTCGTTCGCGCGCAACCACGCCACCGCGCCCGGCGCCTGCATCCGGACGGCGTAGTGGGAGCGTCGCACCTGTGCGAGCGTCAGGTGCATCCGTACCAGGTGCGACTCCGGCGGCACGGCGATCGTGACGACGCGCCGCCACCGCTGCGGCGCCGCTGTGCCCGCCCGGTGGGCTGCCAACGCGCCCCAATCGTGGCCGACGATCACCGCTCGGGCGTCCCCACCCAGGGCCTCGTGGAGCGCGTTGGCATCCGCTGCCAGGGTGTCGAGCGACACATCACCGTCCTCGGGGACCGCGCTGGGCGCGTAGCCACGCAGCCACGGGGCGACCGCGTGGAAGCCGGCAGCGGCGAGCTGCGGCAGCAGGTGGCGGAAGGTGGGGGCGTGGTCGGGGAAGCCGTGCAGGCACAGGGCCAACGGGCCTCGCTCCGGACCGTCTTCCAGGTAGGCGAAACGCAGGCCGTTGGCCGCGACGAAGCGCGCACCCACGTCAGGCGGTGACGAAGTTGATGAGCCGGTCCGGGACGTGCACGACCTTGACGACCTCCACCCCTTCGAGGTGGGCGGCGACGTTGTCATCGGCTCGGGCGGCGTCCTCGGCGCGGAGCTGGTCCGCGCCGAGGGCCACGCTCACCCGGCCTCGCACCTTGCCGTCCACCTGGACCACGAGGTCGACCTCGTCCTCGACCAGCAGGGCGGTATCGGCGGTGGGCCACGACCGGTCGTGCACCGAGTCGTCGTGCCCGAGCCGGCGCCACAGCTCCTCGGTCACGAACGGGCAGATCGGAGCGAGCATCAGCAGGAGGGTCTCGATGGCCTCGCGGACGACCCCGCCGGTCACCCCCTCGTGGCGGGCGGCCTGCAGCTCGTTGGTCAGCGTCATCAGCTTGGCGATCGCGGTGTTGTACTTGAACGCCTCGTAGTCGCCGGACGCTCCGTCGATGGCCACCGCGACGGCCTTCTGCAGCGCCGCCACGGCATCGCCGGAGCCCGCCTCACGCTCGTCATCGAGGTGCTCGAGGGTCAACCGCCACACGCGGGCGAGCCACTTGTGCATGCCGGTGGGCGAGACGTCCGCCCAGTCGATGTCATCCTCCGGAGGAGAGGCGAACAGCATCGTGCCTCGGAGGGTGTCGGCGCCGAACTCGTTGTAGACCTCACCGGGCGTGACGAGGTTGCCTCTCGACTTCGACATCGCGGCCCCACCGAGGATGACCTGACCCTGGTTGAGCAGGCGCACGAACGGCTCGTCGAACGCGAGGTAGCCGCGGTCTCGCAGTGCCTTGACGAAGAACCGTGCGTAGAGCAGGTGCAGGACGGCGTGCTCGACGCCGCCGGTGTACTGATCCACGGGTAGGACCGCGTTGACGAGATCGGTCGGCCACGGCTGGTCGGCGTCGTTCGGAGACAGGTAGCGGAGGAAGTACCACGAGGAATCGACGAACGTGTCCATCGTGTCGGTGTCGCGGATGGCGTCCTCGTTGCCACAGCGCGGACACGACACGTGCTTCCAGGTCGGGTGCATCGCCAGCGGCGATCCGTCCACGGTGAAGTCGAGGTCGTCGGGAAGCCGGACCGGTAGCTGGTCCCGCGGCACCCCCACCTCACCGCAGGCGGGACAGTGGATGATCGGGATCGGCGCGCCCCACGACCGCTGGCGCGAGATCAACCAGTCACGCAGCCGGAAGTTCACGCTGCCCGTCCCCACCCCGCGCTCCTCGAGCAGCTCGACGATGCGACGCTTCGCCTCGTCGACCGCCAGCCCGTCGAGGGGTGCGGAGTTGACGATCTCGCCCGGGCCGACGTAGGCCTCGGTCATGTCCTCCGCACGCAGCGGCTCGTCCATCCCTTGGGGCTGGATGATGACCCGGATCTCGAGTCCCTCCTGCCGAGCGAACTCGAAGTCACGCTGATCGCCGACCGGGACGGCCATGATGGCGCCGGTGCCGTAGTCCATCAGCACGTAGTCGGCCGCGTAGGCGGGGATGCGCTCTTCGGTCATCGGGTTGACCATGTCGAAGTCGAGGCGGAAGCCGCGCTTCGCCAACCCGCCCGACGTCTCGCTCATCCGCTCGATCTCGGACTTGCGTCCGACCTCGTCGAGGAACGCGTCGTACTCGGCGTTGCCGACCATCCGCTGCGCGACCACCGGATGCTCGGGGGCGAACACGAAGTAGGTCGCGCCGTAGACCGTGTCGGGGCGGGTGGTGTAGACGACCACGTCCTCGCCGTCCTCGGTCCGGAACGTGATCTGGGCCCCCTCGGACCGGCCGATCCAGTTGCGTTGCATGTTCTTGACGCGGTCCGGCCACTCGATCTTGTCGAGATCGTCGAGCAGTTCCTGGGCGTAGTCGGTGATGCGGAAGAACCACTGCGTCAGCGGGCGCCGCTCGACCGGGTCGTCGCTGCGCTCGCAGCGACCGTCGATCACCTGCTCGTTGGCCAGGACCGTCTGGCAACCCGGGCACCAGTTGACGGCTGCCTCACGGCGGTAGGCGAGCCTGGCGTCGAACAGCTCGAGGAAGATCCACTGCGTCCAGGCGTAGTACTCCGGGTCGCAGGTGTGCAGACGCGTCGACCAATCGAACGAGTAGCCGAGCCGGACGATCGAGCTGCGCTGCTCCTCGATGTTGTCGTAGGTCCAGCGCTTGGGGTCGACGCCCCGCTGCCTCGCCGCGTTCTCGGCCGGCAGACCGAACGCGTCCCAACCGATGGGGTTGAACACCTCGACGCCGGTCATGCGCTTGTGCCGGACCAGAGTGTCGTGCAGCGAGAAGATCTCGCCATGCCCCATGTGCAGGTCACCTGAGGGGTAGGGGAACATCGTCAGGGCGTAGAACACGCCGGCGCCGTCACCGAGCTGGGTCGTGTAAGTGCGCTCGTCGTACCAGCGCTTAGCGATGGCGGGTTCGAAAGCCAGGGGGTCGTAGCGCTCGGTCGGGTCGTAACGCGCGGTCATCGGCTCGCCAGTTCGGGAACGCGAGCGAGCGTACCGACCGCGTTCGTCCGCCTCTGCACCCTCAGGTACGCTCCGCGACGCACTCGGGCCCGTAGCTCAGCTCGGCAGAGCGCTGCCATGGCATGGCAGAAGTCGTGGGTTCAAATCCCATCGGGTCCACCCAAGATCGCGTCCCCCTCAGCCCGACCGCGCTGTCGCGCAGGCGTTTAGTCTGGCCTCGGATGAAGTTCCTCACCACCCTCATCGCGGCCTTGTCGGCTCCCGACAGCGAGGCCAGCGTCCGCGCGCTGGTGCGGCTGTTCGTCATCCTGGTGGTGTCGGTCGCGATGTTCAGCATCGGCTTCCACGCGATCATGGAGTACGAGGGTCGGGACTTCAGCTGGCCCAGTAGCGTCTACTGGACGCTCGTGACGATGAGCACGCTGGGGTACGGGGACATCACGTTCGCCAGTGACATCGGCAGGATCTACTCGCTGGTCGTGCTCTTCGCCGGGGCCATTCTGATCCTGGTGATGCTGCCGTTCACGTTCATACAGGTCGTGTACGTGCCGTGGCGGGCAGCGGTGCGACGTGCCAGCGCCCCCCGCTCGCTGTCTGAGTCGACATCGGAGCACGTCATCGTGGCCAGCCGCGATCCGGTCGGCGTGGCGCTGATCGATCGCCTGAAGGCATCGGGAACGCCATACGTGCTGTTGGTCGATGACGTCGAAGAGGGGCTTGCCCTGCACGACGCCGGCTACCGCGTGGCGGTCGGGGCGTACGACGACCCGGACACGTACCGTCGGATCCGTGCCGACCAGGCGGTCATGCTCTACACGGGTCGAGCCGACGCGACGAACACGAACATCGCGTTCACCCTTCGTGAGGTCACCGATGAGGCGGTGGTCGTCGCGACGGCGAACGATGCCGACTCGGTCGACATCCTGGAGCTTGCCGGTTGCGACCACGTGCTACGCCTGGGGGAGATCCTCGGACGAGCCTTCGCAAACCGCATCCTGTCGCCCACAGCCCAGGCGAGGGCGATCGCGCGGTTCCAGGACCTCGTGATCGCCGAGACGTCGGCCACGGGGACCGAACTGGTCGGCCAGACGCTGATGCAGCTGGGGCTCCGCCGCCGTTTCGGCGTGACCGTCGTGGCGCTCTGGGACCGCGGGAGCCTCGAGATGGCGACGCCCGATATCCGCGTCCGCGCAGAGTCCATCCTGCTGCTCGCTGCGACCGAGGAGCAGATCGAGGCGTACAACGAGGCCTTCGCACCAGCTGAAGCTGGGACCACAGCCGACGGGAAGGGGACCGCGCGGCCCGTCGTCATCATCGGGGGCGGTCGGGTCGGGCGCGCCACCGCCGCCGCTCTCGATGAGGCGGGCACTCCGTTCCGGATCGTCGAACGGCTGCCCGACCGGATCAGGGACGACGACCGTTACGTGCAGGGCGACGCCGCCGACCTGCAGACCCTCCGTCGTGCCGGGATCGAGGACGCGGCGGCCGTAGCCATCACGACGCACGACGATGACACGAACCTGTTCCTGACCCTCTACTGTCGCAAGCTCCGTCCCGGGATCGAGATCCTCGGGAGGGTCACGGTGGATCGCAACCTGTCGTCGATGCATCGCGCTGGTGCCGACTTCGTCCTGTCGTACGCGTCGGCAGGTGCTACCGAGGCGTGGAACACGCTACGGTCGGAGTCGACGGTCCTGCTGGCCGCCGGTCTGGTGATGTTCAGGATTCCCGTACCCGACGAGCTGACGCGTCGCCCCCTCCGGGCTACCCACATCCCGCGCGAAACGGGGTGCTACGTCGTCGGCGTCGCGACGAACCGAGAGGTGCGGACCATCGTCGACCTCGACGAGCCGCTCCCAGTGGGGTCTGACGTCATACTCATCGGTACCGATGAGGGCGAGGAACGCTTCCTCCGCCGGTTCGTCGCGGGAACCAGTCGCGGCGGTTGGCTAGCGCGTCTCGGTCGCTCGTGAGGAGGACGCGCTCGAGTTCGATGCCGCATCGGAGACGGCAGCAACGGAGGTTCAAGTGGGCCATCTCGACGAGACCGCGCTTCCCGGCATCGGGAAGCGCGTGGAGTTCTTCACCGACGAGGGACGTCGGATGGGCGTCGTCCAGCACCACGGAGGCCGCCGCGAGGTCTTCGTGTGCCGTCCCGGAGACCCTGACCGCACCGACATGGCCGTGAACCTGTCGGACGACGACGCTCACAGCCTCGTCGAGGCGCTCGATGTGGTCTCCGTGACCGAGGACGTCGGCCGCCGCACCTACGAGGTCGAGGGTCTTGTCTTCGAGTGGTTGGACGTGGATCCTGGCTCCCCCGCCGTGGGCCGTTCCATCGGGCAGCTTCGCATCAGGACGCAGACGGGTGCCAGCATCGTGGCCGTGATCCGTGCCCCCAACCCGGTCCCGGCACCGGACCCGAGCTTCGTGTTCGAGGTCGGTGACACCCTCGTCGCGGCTGGCACCACGGACGGGGTCGAGAAGGTCCGAGCTCTGCTCCAGCCGAGCTGACGTGGATCACACGGTCCTCCTCTGGCTCGAACTCGGGGGCGTGCTGACCGTCCTGGCGGTGATGGCACGGCTGGCCAGGCGCCTGGCGCTCTCACCCATCCCCCTGTACCTGGGCGCGGGGCTCGCCTTCGGCGAGGGAGGTTTGCTCCCGCTCGTGACCTCGGAGGAGTTCGTCGGCACCGGAGCGGAGCTGGGTGTGATCCTGCTCCTGCTCATGCTCGGGCTGGAGTACTCGGGACGTGAACTCATCGACAACATGCGCCGTGCGACGCCGGTCGGTCTGGTCGACCTCGGGCTCAACTTCGCCCCCGGGTTCGCGGCGGGTCTGATCATGCGGATGGGCATCGTGCCCGCGCTGTTCCTGGGAGGAGTGACCTACATCTCGTCATCCGGCGTCATCGCCAAGGTGGTCGGTGACCTGGGATGGGCCGGCAACCGCGAGACCCCGCTGATCCTGTCGGTGCTCGTCTTCGAGGACCTCGCGATGGCCGTCATCCTCCCCGTCCTCGGAGCCGTCGCCCTGGGGGGCACGGTGGCGGGGGCGAGCCTGTCAGTCGCTGTCGCGCTGACCGCGGTGGCGTTCGCCCTGACGCTGTCGGTGCGCCACGGCGAGCGCATCAGCAGCCTGGCGTTCTCGGACTCGGACGAGGTGAACATCCTCTCGATCCTCGGCGTCACCCTCATCGCCGCTGGACTCGCGGAGTGGGTGCACGTTTCCGCCGCAGTGGGTGCCTTCCTCGTCGGCATCGGGATCTCCGGTCCGGCGGCCCACCGCGCGGAGACGCTCCTCTCGCCGCTCCGCGACCTGTTCGCTGCGGTCTTCTTCGTGTTCTTCGGCCTCTCGACCGATCCCGGCGTCCTGCCCGGGGTCATCGTGCCGGTCCTGGCCCTGACGGGGATCACGGCTGCGACCAAGACGGCCGTCGCCTGGCTCGGAGGCGCGCGAAGCAGGATCGGAACCTGGGGACGGTGGCGAGCAGCCGCCGCGTTGGTGGCACGGGGCGAGTTCTCCATCGTGATCGCGGCGCTGGGCGTGACTGCGGGAGCATCTCAGCGGCTCTCGGCGATCGCCGCAGGTTACGTCCTCGTTACCGCCACGATCGGACCGGTGGCGGCTCTCGTCACCGATCGTCTCTCGGTCCGTGAAGTCGGGCTCCGAACGGGCACGTGAGCGTCAGGCAGTGGCGGGTAGAGTCCCTTGGGATGACGAACCCGGTGTTCTCGAGTGCGATGGCGACCGCGCGCCGGGCGATGCGGCGTCACCAGGGTCTGCCACCTGACCGCAAGCGTCCCCTGTGGCGACTCGTCCTCGGCGAGTTCGCCTACATGCTCGGCCAGCTCGTCCGTCCCCGTCTGCTCGTTCCCGCGCTCGTCGCGGCGGGCGTGGTGACGCTCGGCCTCTCCCCCGCGACACCCGGACCGGTGCTGGACCCGCTGCCTCTCGCGGCGCTGGCCGCAGCTACCGGTGCCGCGGCGGTCTACATCAGCCTCCGGATGGCGTCACGGGGACGGACACCTGACCGCGGAGATAGCAGCGTGCTGCAGCAGGCTGCGGGGGGGATCGGCATGGTGGCCCTCATGGCCGGCGTCTTCGCGCTCGCCGCCTGGGTGCTGGCCGTTGTCCTCCGGTCGCTGTTCTGACGCACCACTGACGGGGTCTCCGGAGTGCCTCACTCCCCGACGGTTGGGGCGTCGTCGTCCTCGACGTCGGCGGCGTCCGCCGCGTGGGGCCACGACCGCAGATCGACGGGGAGGTGCGCGCCCTGGTTCCACACGATGAGGCGCCGGCCCCAAGTGTCGTCGAAGGCGATCTCGGTCACCGATGCGTTGCCGACGCCTCCCAGCGCGTTCATGGGGAGATCGAGCAGGCGGCGGGTTCCGTGCCAGACGGGGCCGCCGTGCGTCACACACACGGTCACGCCGTCGTCGGGAGTGTCAAGCAGGATGCGGTCGTACGCCTCGATGACGCGCGCGCTGAAGTCGGCCGTGCCCTCGCCACCGACCTCTGCGACCACATCGTCACCAGCCGTCCAGCGGCGCCAGATCGCCGGGTCGAGCTCGGCCACTTCGGTGACGAGCTTGCCGGTCCAGCGACCGAAGTCGCGCTCGCGGACACCCTGCTCCGTGACCGGCTCGCGGCCGAGCGCAGCCGCGATCGGCGCGGTTGTCTCGAGGCAACGCTGCAGGTCCGAGGTGACGAGACGCGCCCCGCCGTAGCTCTCGACCACCCACGCCGCGGTGTGCTTGGCCTGCTGTCGGCCACGGTCGGACAGCCTCGACCCCGACTGGCCCTGGATGCGACGCTCGACGTTCCACGCCGACTCGCCGTGGCGGATGAGGACGAGCCGCTTCACCGACTCCCCTCGGCCACGGCCGCGGTGTACAACTCGCCGGTCACCGGATCGCGTCGGGGGACGTCGGACCACAGCCGCTCGAGCGCGTAGTAGTCGCGCCGCTCGTCCTCGAAGAGGTGGCACACGATGTCGCCGTAGTCGAGCAGCATCCAGCCCGAAGCGGGTTCGCCCTCACGGCGTAGTGGCCGGCGGTCGTGATCCTCGCGCAGCTTGCGCTCGACCTCGTCGGCGACCGCGCGGAGCTGGCGGTCCGTGGCCGCGCTCGCCACGACGAACAGGTCGACGACGTTGAGGATGTCGGCGACCTCGAGCACGAGGATGTCGCTGGCCTTCTTGTCGTCCGCCGCGGCGCAGGCGGCGACGGCTGCCCGGACGGCCTCGTCAGTCGCGGGCAAGGCTTCCCTCTCGTGTGGTGCGGGTGCTCATGTAGCCGGATGGCGGTAGCACACCCGGGTGCTCACGTAGCGGATGGCGGCTACATGCCGTAGGGAACCACACCGTTGCAGTTGAGGGAGTATTCGTCTCGCTCTTCATGCAGCCACCTCTTGCGGGGTGGCGGTCCCAGTGTTGTGGACCGTCGGGTCCGGCTGGGTTGACGTTTCACGGCCTCCTGCCTGTGCCGCCTGGGCGGCGCAGGGCTGATGGGTGGCTCCACGTCCGTGTTTTGCGTCCCCGCCCCACTGGCGGCAGGACGTGCACACCGCGAGGTGTGCGAGGTTGGTGGCCGCGTTGCGGTCACGGTCGTGCTCGGCCCCGCACGAGGTGCAGGTCCAGTGGCGCACGTCGAGGGGCAGCTTTGGCTCTCGGCTGCCGCACGACGAACAGGTCTTGGACGAGGGGTACCAGCGGTCGGCTCGGATCAGCGTGCCGCCGTACCAGGCGGTCTTGTAGGCCAGTTGCCGTAGGCACTCGCCGAGCGCGGCGTCGGCCACGGCACGGTTGAACCCGCGGCCGGCGTTGCCCGCACCGGGCTTGCGGGCCGCCATGGCTTTGGTGTTGAGGTCCTCGATCACGACGGTGTCGGCCATCTTCGCGATGGCGGTGGTGGCCTTGTGGATCGTGTCCGCCCGCAGGTTCGCCACCCGGGCGTGCGTCTTGCCCACGCGCCGCATGGTGCGGCGCCACCGGCCGGAACCGCGCTGCTGGCGTGCGGCTCTGCGCTGCAACCGACGCAACTTCGCCTGTGCGTCGGCCAGCGGTTTGGGGGCGGGGACCCCCAGCACCTGGTGGCCGTCGGGGGTGGCGACCACGAGCAGATCGACCACGCCAGCGTCGACCCCCACGACCGCATGCGGCTTGTCGTCGAGGGTCACGTCGCGGACATCCTCGACCGTGAACGAGCACCACCAGCGGCCCCGGCTGTGGGAGATGGTGGCGCGGATGATGCGGACCTCGCCGGCCGCGACCGCGGTGATCAGCTCGTCGAGCCGCTCGTGGGTGTGGACCCGGCCGACCCGGGGCAGCTGCACCGACACCTCGTCCGGGTTGGGGCGGAACGACCCGGTGGTGTAGGAGAACGAGAGGCGGGCACGCCGGCCACGGAAGGTGGGGAAGCCGATCGCTTGTCCGCCACGCCCCCCGGCCCTGGAGTCGGCCCAGTTCGCCAGGGCGTCCGCCAGCGACTGCAGGCCGTGGTTGAACGCCTCCTTGGACACCTCGCCCCACCACGGCGCCCACACGTCCTTGCCGGCGTTCCACGAGCGCCGCAGCGCCGGCAGGGTCCAGCTGTCGGCCGGGGTCAACGCCCCGCCCAGCAGCCGCCGCTCCCACTCGCGTGCGTCGAGGGTGGCCTTGACCTCGGCGAGCATCCGGTTGAACACGAACCGGGCCGCACCCGCATGCGACGCCAACAGCCGTGACTGAACCGGGGTGGGGTCGAGTGCGACCTTCACCCCGTACAGCCGTGGCGCCGTGGCACCCATCAGCCCACCATGGGGCTGGCGGGGCCGACATCGTTCGCCGCGCACCGCATGGCCCTCTCCGCGCGGTTGCGGGCACCACGACGGCCGTACCGGCGGGCACACATCCAGCTGAGCACCTCGACCATGTCCCCTACCAGCTCGTCGTCGGTGTGGTCGTCGTGGTCGACCACCACGATCCGGCGTCCGGCCGCTGCCAACGCCGACTCCAGGTGATCGACCCCGAACCGGGCCAGATCCTCCCGGCGCTCGACCACCAAGCGTGGTCACCCTCGGGTCGGCCAGCAGCCTCGACAGGCTCCGGCGGCGGCCGTCCACGCCCGAGCCGACCTCGGTCACAACCTCGGTCACGACCTCATCGACCCACAGCCCCCGCCGGGTGGCAGCCGCCACGGTGCGTGACACCCGCCCCTCCAACCATGGCCCCTGCTCGTGGGACGACACTCTGGCGTACACCACCGTCCGCCCGTTGCCACCGGGCGGCTGGTACTTGGGGTCCTGCACCAGGATGGACCCTGACGGGGTCTTCTCCGCTGGCACGGGCATCTTGCCCATCACAGAGCCAGCGGTACGCCGTCTTGGGATGGATGCCCTCCAACCGCGCCCACTCCGACATCCTCAAGCCAGCCTTGTACGTACGTTCGCACCAGATGTTTCCCTCACAGCGCAGCTGTTGTCAACCCCCTGAGCGGCCGCACAGCTCAGTGCCAGTCGCAGGATCAGCCCTCGTCCGCCGTGAAGTCGGCCCCGACGACGATGGTGATGTCGACGACGGATTGGGGGGTCCGGCTGATCTCGATCTGGCCGACGCCGAGGAGCGTCTGTATCTCGCGTGCCACGGACAGCTGTCCCGGATCGTCGTCGAAGACGATGATGCGCGTCGTGTCGTGGTCGAACGTGTCGGCGTTGCCCGTGAGCACCACCCGGAACCCCGCGGGGATGAGCCGTTCGGCCACCACCGCCCCGATGCCCGGCAGGCCGTTGCCGTTCAGAACCTGCAGGCTGCGACCCTCGGACGCCCCGACCGTCGGCACGGATCCGACGAACCGCTCCGCGACCAGCCGCGCGACGCGATCAGCGTCGACCCGGTAGCTGTCGTCCTCGGATGAGCCGATGGGGGTCACGGGCAGCGTCCGCACGACCAGGTCGTCGGCTGTCGCGGCCTCGGCGACCCCGACGAGGAGGGACCGGAACTCGTCGGCGGGCATCGCGGTATCGAACATCGGGGCGCCGTCGGCGAAGACGGCCTCGACCAGGTCCGGCTCGGCCGCCAGCTTCTCGAAGGCCGCGACGAGCACCTGCTGCAGTCGCGGGAGCCGGGTCAGTTCCGCCTCCCCCTCCTGGGTGAAGGTGATGTACTCCGCGAGCCGCGGACCGTCGAGGAACTGCTCTCCCGGCTGGAACCGCACCCGGCCACTGCCATCGGCTGCCCGTTCGGTGAGTCGCTCGGGCACGTCGATCGTGAGCCCTCCCACTCTGGTGAAGAACGAGGCCCAGCCCTGCTGACTCACCGCGGCGACGTGGTCGAGGTCGACGCCCAGGAGGTTGTCCAGAGTCGCGTCCAGAAGCGACGCGCCTCCGAACGCGTGGGCGCGACCCACCTGCAGGATGCCGTGTCCGGGGATGTCCCCGACCGTGGTCGCTGGAACGAGTACGGCGGTCGCCGCGTCGGTCTCGACGTCGCGTGCGAGGACCAGGATCATCGAGGCGTCCGCGCGCGGGGCGGCCTCGTCGATCGTAGCGATGACCAGCGTGGGCTGCCGGTCGGTGACCGGGCGAGCCGCGATCGTGCCGCCTTCCGAGGGGTCGCCGGTGTCGCTGACGACGATGGTCGCGATGACGATCAGCCCCACCACGCCCGCTACGAGCCCGGTGCCACCGAGGGTGAGCCGCAGCAGCGTGCGGCGCCGCCGACGCTGACGTGCGCGGGAACGCCGCCCCGAGCGCCGTCGCCGTGGCGGGGCGCTGGGGCGTGGCCGGGTGTCCAGGCTCATACCGCTCCGTACAGGCCGTGCGCGTGAACGTACGCGGCGACCTCGTCAGGGACCAGGAACCGCGTCGCTCCGCCGGTCCCGAAGCGTCGGCGCAGCTCGGTGGAGGTGATGCCGATCGGGGTGACGTCGAGCCGCGTCACGCGCTCCTCGATCGTCTCTGGCAACGCCGCCGCTGACCCAGGTCGGGAGACGACGACGACCGAGGCAGCCTCGAGGACCTCGTCGACACGGTGCCACTGGTCGAGCTTCGCCGCCGCATCCGCCCCCACCAGGAAGATCCACTCGGCGTCCGGTTCCTCCTCGTGGAGCTCCTCGAGGGTGTCCATCGTGTAGGTCTCCCCCTCTCGCTCGACCTCACGGCTGTCGACCGTCAGACCGCCCCGGTCGCGGACGGCGAGCACGGTCATCGCGACCCGGTGCTCGGGAGACGACGTCTCCCGCTTCATCCACGGCGCCCCGGCGACGACGAACCGCACCTCGTCGAGGCCCAGCGCGATCCGAGCCTCCTCCGCCACGACGAGGTGACCGAGGTGGGGCGGATCGAACGTCCCCCCGAGCAGCCCCACCCGCGCCCCGATGGATGTGTCGTTGGCGCGGGATGCCGTGTCATCCATACACCCATCCCGCCTAGGCGATGCGCTCGACGAACGCGGCGAGCTGCTTGAGGTTGCGGACCTCGACCATGTCGTCGACGTAGCGCGCGTAGCTCGACGCGATCGAGTCGCCGGTGTCCCAGAACTGGATCGGCTCGGGGTTCAGCCAGAACACCCGTCGCGCCTTGTGCTGCAGGTCCTGGACCACCCAGTCGTTGGCCTTGCGGTAGTTGTTGCGCGCGTCACCGAGGATGATGACGGTCGAGCGGGGCGTGATGTCGCGCGCGTACTCGGCGTGGAAGCGCTCGAGGCTGTGGCCGTAGTCGCTGTGCCCGTCGAGCCACACCAGCTCGGCCTCGTGCATCATCCGCCTCATCGCGGCGCTGAAGTCGCCGTCCTCGAACAGCCGCGTCACCTCGTCGAGGGTGTCGACGAAGGCGAAGGATCGCACCTTGCTGAACTGGCCCTGGAGCGTGTGCACGAGCATCAGGGTGAACCGGGCGAACGAGGCGACCGAACCGGAGACGTCGCACAGCAGGAACAGCTCGGGCTTGTGCGGGCGCCGCGGCTTGAACGCGGGATCGAACGGCACCCCTCCGGTGGACAGCGACTGGCGCACGGTGCGGCGCACGTCGAGACGACCGTCCTTGCCGAGGCGTCGCTTGACCGCAACACGGGTCGCGAGCTTGCGGGCGAGCGGCCGGATCTGGGCCCGCAGCTGTGCCTGCTCCTCCGCGTTGAGACGGAAGAAGTCGACCTCCTCGAGCGGCGGGCGGATGAGGCGCTCCGCGACCTGGTCCGCGCCCCGCTGGGCAGCGGCGCGCCGCCGGATCTCACCCTCGACCTCCTGCTGGAACCGTCGCAGACGAGCCTCGAACTCGTCGCGCCAGAGCCGCTCCTGGAGCGGCGTCAGGCCCTCCTCGTCCTCGGTGACGCGCTGGAGCAGGTCACGGAGCAGCTGCTGGATGTCGACGGCACGGAACACGCGGTACTGGAAGAAGCTGACACCACCGTCACGGCCCTCGACGCGGCCGAACATCTCGACCGCGAGCCGTGCCATCTGTCGGATCGACGCGGCGTCGCCCTCCATGAGCTGCTCGATGAGCTGACGGATGAACTCGTCGGGATCGAGTTCGTCGTCGCCAGGAGGCTGATCGGTGACCATCGGGGTGTCATCCGGCGCGGCCGGACCCGCGGGGAAGTAGACCTCGAACAGGTCGTCGAACGCGCGCCGGTGGACGTGGTTCTTGATGCACAGCGACGCGAGCGCCTCGCGCAGCTGCTCGCGGTCCAGCAGATCGAGGTGGCGCAGGGCCCGGACCGACTCGACGCCCTCGGATAGGGCGACCTGCACGCCAGCGCGACGAAGCGCGTCCTCGAAGTCCAGTAGGCGTTGCATGAACCCCGGCGTCGCGGCGGGGTCGGGCGGGGCGCTGATGTCGGTCACGGCCAAGAGGGTACGACGCGGAGCAGGGAAGCCACGTACCCACGTCGAAGCAGACCCCTGAAGCCTCTCCGGAGATGCCCGTGCGCGTCCGCGTCCTCCTGCTAGCCGACTGACAGGGAAGATCATGCGTGTACGCGCGATCCTGATCACGAGCCTCGCCCTGGCGCTGACGCTGGGCGCAGCCCCGCCCGGCTCATCGACCACCACGACGGCGGTACCGGATTGCGTCGACCTCGAGCTCGGCCCGGAGGACCCGCCTCCCCCGGTCGGCGTCCTCGTCGAGTGCCCCGGCATCCGCCCGGGAGCCTTCCACCGCGCTCCGGGCGGCTGCACGTTCAACTTCGTCTTCCACGGCACCCGCTACGATGAGGAACTCGATGAGTTGATCGACGAGGGCCTGTTCATCGGGACCGCCGGTCACTGCATCTTCGACGAGGCCACCGATGCCACCGTCTGGACCGAGGGGGAGGGCATCGAGACCGTCGACAGCGACGGGAAACGCGTTGGCGAGAGCATCTTCGCGATCGCCATCGGCGGCCTCGACTTCGGCCTGATCCGCATCGATGACGACCGCGAGGACGACGTCGACCCGGCCGTGTGCCACTTCGGTGGCCCGGTCGCGAGCGCGACCCAGCGTCCCGCCGGCACGCTCGTGCACCACTTCGGCAACGGCCTCGCGTTCGGCGAGACCGTGCCGGGTCGGACCGGTCGGGTGGACCACTACTCGGGCGGCGGATCGGTGATGAACTTCACCGGCGGCGCGTCGTTCGGCGACTCCGGCAGCTCCGTCATCGACGAGCAAGGCAACGCCGTCGGCATCCTCGTGCGCCTCGCACCCGGCGAGCTCGCGGGCTACATCGAGGCGACCGACCTGGAGCTGCACCTGACCCTGGCGGAGCAAGCCACCGGCATCGACTTCGAGCTGCAGACGGCACCACTGGCCGACTGACGCGCCCCTGCAGGCACGCCCCGGCCGGTACGGTCAGGTGGCCAGCCGCCTCACGACGCGACGAGGAGCGGCATGACCGACGTGGTGCCCGGCCGGTTCATCCCGTTCCGGAAGGCCGACGTCGTGACCATGTGTGCCCGCGCCGTGGACAACGAGGAGCGAGGGTCCTTCGAGGACTTCGCCGCCGTGCTCGCGAGCCTGCTGCACTTCGAGTTCCACAGCCGGCTCGAGGCCCTGAAGGGCGCGTACCAGCCGTTCAACCCGGACGCTGACACACGCACGATCATCGAGCTCAGCCCCGACGAACGACGGGCGGCACAACGGCGTCTCGTCGACGAGATGACCTCGCTGCTCGACGATGCCAACTTCGAGCCGATCTCCAGGGCCGAGGTCGGTCGTGCCCTACGCGAGGAGTCGCTGATGAAACTGCGGCTCGAGGTCGACTTCGACGACTTCGACGAGTTGCTGTTCTACCGCCGCGGGGAGAAGGCGCGCGAAGAGACCGTGCGGACGTGGTTGGGGCTGCGTGAGCGAACCGTGCGGTTCGTGAGCTACCAGAAGGTCCTGGTCTACGTGCAGTTCAAGGAGGCAGGTCACTTCGAGCAGGACGAACGCGAGGACCTCGCCTTCGAGCCGGGATCGACCATCATCAAGCTGTTCCAGGACGTGCCCAAGGCGGACCTCGAGATGCTCTTCCCCAACACCGAGGTCCGCATGCGCCGCATCGACAAGCTGCTGATCGGTCTACCTGCGGTGGTGTCGGGGATCGCTATCGTGGCCACGAAGCTGCTCGCCTCGCTGGGTCTGCTGCTGTTGCTCCTGGGCTTCTGGCTCGGCTTCCGCGACGAGCCCGTGGAGCTCGACCAGGCGGCGCTGGTCACGCTCGGCGCGGGTCTGGGTGCCGTCGCCGGATACGTCCTGCGTCAGTTCAACAAGTTCAAGAACCGCAAGATCGAGTTCATGAAGGCGCTCTCCGAGAACCTGTACTTCCGCAACCTCGACAACGACGCCGGTGTCTTCCACCACCTGCTCGACGCAGCCGAGGAGGAGGAGGTCAAGGAGGCCGTGCTCGCCTACCACTTCCTGCGCCACGCCGAGCACCCGCTGTCGCTCGACGAGCTCGACGCTCGGATCGAGCGCTGGTTCGCCGAGGTCTGGGACGCCAGCCTCGACTTCGAGGTCGACGACGGCGTCGCGAAGCTCGAGCGGCTGTCGTTGGTCGAGCGCCGATCCGGTGGACGGCTCGCCGCCGTCCCGCTCGACGAGGCCAAGCGGCGTCTCGATGAGATCTGGGATGGCGTGTTCGACTACCACCACGCCGCGGCGTCCGTGTGACGCTCAGTTCATCTCGGGACGCGGTGGCAGCTTGAGGTGGCCGGAAGCCTTCTGGACGTCCTGCTGGTACTTCAGCAGCACGTTCAGGGTGGACCGGGCGACCTCCTCGTCGATGGAGTCGAAGCCGAGCTCCAGCAGCGTCCGTGCCCAGTCCAACGTCTCGCTGATGCTGGGTGGCTTCTTCAGCTCGAGCTGACGCAGGCTGCGCACGATCCGGACGAGCTGGTCGGCCAGGGCCTCGGGCGCGTCGGGGACGTGCGTCAGCACGATCTCCTTCTCGCGCTCCACGTCGGGGTAGTCGAGGTAGAGGTACAGAGCGCGACGCTTCAACGCTTCCGAGAGCTCGCGGGTGTTGTTGGAGGTCAGGACAACGAACGGGTGGCGCGTCCCCCTGACGGTGCCGAGCTCGGGGATCGTGACCTGGAAGTCGGACAGGATCTCGAGCAGCAACGCCTCGAACTCGAAGTCGACCTTGTCGACCTCGTCGATGAGGAGCACGGCGTCACCCTCGTGACGCAGCGCCCGCAGTAGCGGGCGTTCGAGCAGGTACTCCTCGCCGAACAGGTCGTCGTGGACCGCCTCCCAGCCCTGATCCTGGTCGGCCTGGATCCGCAGGAGTTGCTTCTTGTAGTTCCACTCGTACAGGGCCTTGGCCTCGTCGAGGCCCTCGTAGCACTGCAGGCGGATCAGCTCGGCGTCGCGCGCGCGCGCGATGGCCTTGGCGAGTTCGGTCTTGCCCACGCCCGCGGGCCCCTCGACCAGGATGGGCTTGCGCAGCCGCTCGGCGAGGTAGACGACGGTCTCGATGGCCTGGTCGGGCAGGTAGCCGACCGCCGACAGGCGCTTGCTGACGTCGTCGACGCCGGTGAACTCGATCGACACGTGGGGCTCCTGGAGGAAGCAGGACCCGAACGGTACGCCCCGGGGTGCACCCGGACCAAGGTCAGGCGGGCGGCGGGGCGTCCGGGTCGATGCCCCGGGCCTCGAGCGCCTCGCGCTCCTCGCGCAGCGCCGCGAACTCCTCGACGTGGATGCGGTCCTTCACCCGCCCCGAGGCCCGCTTCATCGCGATGAGATCGTCCAAGGAGCAGGTCCAGACCTCGACTCCCGCGATCTCGAACCGGTCAGCGTTCGCACGCAGAGCGTCGTATCCATCGGACCCGTCGGGGTCTCCCAGGATGTCGAGCGGGCCGAGCCTGGTGTCGAAGGTGAAGCGGTCTTCGTTGCGCAGCGTCTGTTCGTCGAGCAGGAACGGGAGCCCTTCCGGGGCGCCCCGCAGGGCCGCTCCGAGTTCCTCGAGAGCAGCCGCCATGCGAGCCAGGTTGGTCAGGTCACGCGCGTAACAGATATCGACGTCGTCATGAGAACACTATCGAACGAGCTTCCGCGGAAGCGAGCTATCGTCCGCCGCGCGTGGAGGCGGTGTCTGCCAACCGCGCGGGCTGGCGTCTCAGGCGACCGTCGTCGGGGCGTCGCGGACGGCGTCGACGATGGCCTGGAAGAGGGCGTCGACGCGCGGCTTCTCGATCTCGAACTGGCTCGGCTCGTGCACGACCTGGGCGATCAGCGACGCCTCGACGCCCACGATGATCAGGACGCTGACCTCGAGCGGTATGCCGTCCGCGATCGCCTTCGCGCGGAAGCGCATGGTGCGCGCCCCGCCGATCTCGTACGGGTCGTCCTCCCTGATCAGCAGCTCGAACCGATCACGACCCTGGCTCAGCCGCTCGATCGCGCTGTCGAGGTAGGCGTTAGCCGTGGCCTCGTCGAACGTGGACGACTCCGCGTAGGTCAGGGTCCCCTCCGGCAGCGACCCCAGCTCGTGCTCGAACACCACACCCACGAGTGGATCGACGGCCTCGACGGACCAGCCACGGTCGAGGTCGAGGCGCGGCTGGATCCGGTCGATGGTCGGGATGCGTCGGTCGAAGACCGCGACGCTGGGCACCTCGATGGGGTCGTCGACATCGTCGGACGTGCACGCGCCGAGGAGCAGCGCCGCCGCGAGGAGCGGCGCGAGGAGTCGGGTCACGGTGATCAGGTCCGGGTCTGGCCGTCGCCGTCGACGAGGTACTTGATCGTCGTCAGCTCGGGGAGGGCCATCGGGCCGCGGGCGTGCATCTTCTGGGTGGAGATGCCGATCTCGGCACCGAACCCGAACTGCTCGCCGTCCGTGAACCGGGTGGAGGCGTTGACCATCACCGCCGCAGCGTCGACCTCGGCCTGGAACCGACGTGCGGCCGCGCGGTCCTCGGTGACGATGGCCTCGGTGTGCAGCGTCCCGAACCGGTCGATGTGCGCGAGCGCCCCGTCGAGATCGTCGACCACGCCGACGGTCAGGCGCAGGTCGTAGAACTCCTCCGTGAACAGCTCGTCGGTCGCCTCGTCCATCTCGACGAGGTCGCGGGCGGCGGGATCGCCGAAGAGCTGCACTCCGTGGCCTCGGAGCGTCTCGGCGATCTTGGGGAGGAACTCGGGCGCGACGTCGCGGTGGATCAGCAGGGTCTCGGCGGCGTTGCACACCGATGGGCGTTGGACCTTGGCGTTCACGGTGATGTCCATCGCCTTGGCGAGATCGGCAGAGCGGTCGACGTACACGTGGCACACGCCGACGCCGGTCTCGATGACCGGGACCTTCGCACCTTCCACGACCCGTGAGATCAGCCCGGCACCGCCCCGCGGGATGAGCAGATCCACCAGGCCCCGCGCCTCCATGAGCTCCTGCACGCTGTCGTGCGACGGGTCCTCGACCAGCGCGACCGCGTCGCGCGGCAGATCGTGTGCCGCGAGACGGTCCTGGATGACCTCGACGAGGATCTGGTTCGTCTGGAACGCCGACGACGACCCTCGAAGCACGCACGCGTTGCCGGACTTGAGCGCCAGGCCCGCCGCATCGACCGTGACGTTGGGACGGGCCTCGTACACCATCGCGACCACGCCGAGCGGCACGCGGACCTTGCGGACCTCGAGGCCGTTCGGGAGCGTCCACCCCTCGACGACCTGGCCCACGGGATCCTTCAAGCCCGCGACCTGGCGGAGCGCAGCGGCGATCCCTCGGATGCGGTCGTCGGTCAGGGTCAAGCGGTCGACCAGCCCCTCGTGGGTGCCGGCCTCGCGCGCGGCGTCGACGTCGCGCTGGTTGACGCTCTGGATCTCGTGGCTGCGGTCTTCGAGCGCGTCGGCGATGCCAAGCAGAAGCGCGTCCTTGCGCTCGGTCGAGACGGTCGCGAGCACGCGACTCGCCGACCTCGCAGCGGTGCAGGTCTCGCGCACGGTGCGCATGCGCCACCTCCGGCTCGGGAAGAGCCCGAAGGTACAGGGGAGGCGTGCGGGGCGGCCAGTCAAGACAAGTCAGCCCACCACCTACCAGGCGCCGCCCCCGCCACCGCCGACACCACCACCGGAGAAGCCGCCCCCGCCGCTGAAGCCCGAGCTGCCACTGCTCGATGGCGTGTACGACAGGCTCGATCCCAGGCTGGAGGACAGGTCCGACAGGCCGCGCGACAAGCTGTCGAAGCTGCGATGCGTGCCGAGGTACCAGCCTCCTGCGGCGGCCGCCGCGGTCACGCCGATCGCCGCGAAGGTCTCCGCCCAGCGGTCCACCGCCCCGAACACCACCGCGTAGGGCAGGTACTCGACGAACATCTTCTCCGCCTCGGCGAACTCCATCCGCCCCGTCTCGGCGGTGCGGATGAACTCGCGGAAGCCGAGCGTCTCGGTGAGCAGCTTGCTGCCCTTGCCCGTCCTGCGCGGCATGACCCGGTTGGCCATCAGCAGCACCAGGGACGCGACGACCAGACCGACCCCGATCAGGGCGACCGTGGTGAAGACCGCGAGCACGACCATCAACCCGATGCTCACGACCAGCGCCCCGATCCCGATGCCCAACCACACGCCCCGCACCTTCTCGGGGTTCGCGGGGAACCAGCGTCGCTTGACCGCGTCGGCGTACATGTCCTTCTTGACCTTGGTGTACTCGGTGGAGAACTCGCCCCGCAGCTCACTGAGCTTCACCTCGTCGCCGTCCTCGAACAGTGCCTCGTACAAGCGCTCCTCGTACGGCAGCAGTGCCCGTGCGCCCTCCGCAGGGTCGGTCTCGCGGAGGATCCAGTCGGTGTTGGATCGGAACAGCTTCCTGGTCTTCTTCTCCTCGATGGTGAGGTGGCCGCGCACGGCGAGATCCACGATGGTGGCGCTGATGTCGACCGGATCGACCCGTTCGTCGATCAGGACGCCGAGCTGGCCCGGGCGCAGCTCCTGAGGCGGACGGAAGAGGACCGGGATGTCCTTGCCGCCGAACAGCGACCGCGCCTCCTCCTCGCGGGTCCCGTCGGCGCTGACACCGCCACGGGCCACTCGGTCGCGGCCGTTGCGGTAGGCCAGCAGACCCACGAGCAGGAGGCCAGCGAGGAGCACCAGCGCTGCGCCAGGAACGGACCACGGCGATCCGAGGAACGCGTACGACAGGGTCCACTGCCGCTGGAGGATGGGGGCGGCGTCCCCGACGGCACCACTTGGGTAGGCCAGGACCACCGACAGCTGCGAGTAGGGGAACAGCGTGCCGTGCGCGAACCGGCCCTCCCCACCAGCGATGCCCGCGTCGGCGCAGGTCTCCTCAGACAGCGTCGGTCCCGCGAAGCACGCCACCTCCGTGGCTTCGGCGCCCGTCGCGACGACCGTGACCTCGCCGATGGTCGTGGGCCACTCGCCGGTCGCGTTCCAGTACAGCTCGTCGGTGTCACCGATCGGGTTGAAGGCGCCCCGCACCTGGTACCGGATGTCGTAGCTGTGCCGACCCGTGATGTAGGTGTCCTCGTCGCCGATGCGGATCACGACATCGCGGGTGGTGTTGTCGACGCGTGGGGGCCGGGTGACGTCGATGGCGTCGGGTGCCGTCGGGGACGACACCGCGATGTCGTCGATCTCGAGGATCCGCCAGTAGTCGTCCGGCGAGTCACCCTCGGGGACGCGTTCGGAGAGCGGGCCCGCCACCTCGTACCGCACCGGGATGTTGCGGAAGATCCCGCGTCGCTGCTCGCCGTTGTAGTCGACCTCGATGTGCTCGTGGACGGACAGCGAGCCGTCACCGTTGACGGTCAACGCGACGTCGAAGCGCTCGATGAACCAGCCGGACTGCGCGCTCGCCGGCATCGCGAGAGCCAGTACCCCAGCCGTCACCGCGAGGACCGCTGCCACGCGCCTCACGCCGCACCTCCGAGAGAGACGTCGGGCACCGCACGGTCCGCGGCCTCCGCTTTGAAGTACTCCGCCTCGGAGAACCCCATGGGGCGAGCGATGAGGACGGTCGGGAAGACCTGGATGGCGCTGTTGAGCTTCTCAACGAGCGCGTTGTAGTAGCGGCGCGCGAACGAAATCTCCTCCTCGAGGTCCGACAGCTCCCGTTGCAGTGCCAGGAAGTTCTCGCTCGCCTTCAGTTCGGGGTACGCCTCGACGACCGCGAACAGCGACCTCAGCGACGCCTCGAGGATGTCGTCGGCGACCCCGTTGGCCCGCGGTCCCTCGGCGCTCACCAGCTGCGACCGTGCCTCGGCGACCCGGGTGAGGACCTCCTCCTCGTGGACCTTGTAGGCCTGGACGGTGTCGACGAGGTTGGGGACGAGGTCGGCTCGGCGTTGCAGCTGCACGTCGATGCCCGACCACGCCTCCTCGACCTTGTTGCGACGTCGGACCAGCGCGTTGTAGGTGACGATGACCCAGATGAGGAGCAGGACGACCACGCCCGCCCCGATCACGACCCCCACGCACCACCCCTTGTCGACCCGCGGGCGGAGACTAGTCGCGCGCGCCTCCGACGAGGACGAGGTCGTCGCGGTGGATGACCTCACGCGCGAAGCCGGGACCGAACTCGTCGACCGCGGCTGATGTCGAGCGTCCCGCGAGCTTCGCGACGTCGCCGACGTCGTAGTTGACCAGGCCCCGGGCGACGGCGTGGCCCTCGGGGTCGACGACCTCGACCGCGTCTCCGGCGGAGAAGCTGCCGTCCACGCCGGTGACGCCGACCGCGAGCAGCGAGGTGTTGCGCTCGGTCAGAGCGCGCGCCGCGCCCGCATCCACGTGGATCCGTCCATGGAGGTTGAGCGCGAAACCGATCCACAGCTTGCGTGCATCGCCGCGGCGCGGCTGGGCGTGGAACCAGGTCCCGACGGACTCGCCCTGCAGCGCCCGGGGTACCACCTCGGGCTCGCGCGCCGCCGCGACGACCGCGTGCGCACCGGAGAACGCCGCGACGCGCGCCGACTCGACCTTGGTCCGCATCCCGCCGCTGCCGAGGTGCGAGCCCGTGCCTCCGACCGACAGCGGATCGAGCGAGCCGACGTCCGGGACCTCGTGGACGAGCTGCGCCTCGTCGTTCTGGCGGGGGTCCCTGTCGAAGAGACCGGGCACGTCGGAGAGCATCAGCAGCAGCTGCGCGTCGAGCATCGAGGTGACCAGCGCGGCGAGGTGGTCGTTGTCCCCGTAGCTCAGCTCCTCGGTCGCGATCGCGTCGTTCTCGTTGATGATCGGGATGGTCCGCAGCTCGAGGAGCCGCCGCAGTGTCGTGCGTGCGTTGAGGTAGCGCTGTCGTCGGACGAAGTCGTCCTGGCTCAGCAGGATCTGCGCCGCGGCCACGCCGTGCCCCGCGAGGTGCCGCTGGTACTCGTGGATGAGCTCGCCCTGTCCGACCGCGGCGGCGGCCTGGAGGGTCGGCAGGTCGTCGGGGCGGCGGTCGAGTCCCAGCAGCCCCATGCCGGCAGCGACCGCACCGGAGCTGACCAGCACCACGCGCGTCCCCCTACCGCGCGCCATGACGACCTGTTCGGAGATGGATCGGACCTGCTCGCGGTCGAGCCGGCCATCCTCACCCCGGAGGCTGGAGGAGCCGACCTTGACGACCGCGAGAGCGGGCGTGGGGAAGCGGCTCACGTCGCACGCTCTTCGAGGTCGTCGTCCTCGGGCCCGGTGACGAGGTCGTCGTCGGTGTCAGCCGCACCCGCGAGCACCGCTTCGCGCTCCTCGGCAGGCAGGTCCTCGAGTTCGGGCGTGAACTCGAACACGGCGTCACCGATCACGACGTCGTCGCCCTGACGCGCACCGGCATCGACGAGCGCGCGCTCGACCCCCGCACGCTTGAGCCGACCCTGCAGGTACCGGGCAGCGTCGGGGATCTCGATAGGGAGCATCTGCACCCATCGCTCGACCTGGCGCCCCCGGACGACGTAGCGAGCGGCGTCGTCACGCTCGATCGTGAAGCCTTCCGCTCGTGGCTGGAGCCGGATGACGAGCTCCTCGGCCTCGGGCTCGGCCGCGGTCCGCTCTCGCTGCGTCGAGACCAGCTCACCGAGCCGGTAGCGCAGTGCGTCGAGTCCCTCGCCGGTCACGGCCGAGACCTCGAGGACCTCGTGGCCGGCCGCTTCGAGGTCGAGGCGCACGAGTTCGGCCATGGCGCGCCCGTCGGGCAGATCGATCTTGTTGAGCACGACCAGGGCGGGGCGCTCACCGAGCGAGGCATCGTGGCGGACGAGCTCGTGGCGGATCACCTCGAGGTCGTCGACCGGGTTGCGTTCGGGTTCGAACGCGGCAGCGTCGAGGACGTGCACGAGCACGGAGGTGCGTTCGATGTGGCGCAGGAAGCGGTGTCCCAGGCCCTTGCCTTCGCTCGCGCCGGGCACGAGTCCGGGAACGTCGGCGAGCACGACATCGGTGTCGCCCGCACGCATCACCCCCAGGTTCGGCGTGAGCGTGGTGAACGGGTAGGCGGCGATGCGCGGCTTGGCCGCCGAGAGGTGGGCGATCAGCGACGACTTGCCGGCCGAGGGGTACCCGACGAGCCCGACGTCGGCGATGAGCTTGAGCTCGAGCCGGAACAGGTGCTCCTCGACTCGTTCGCCCCGCTCGGCGAAGCGGGGCGCTCGACGGAAGCGGTTGGCGAACGCGGCGTTGCCGCGGCCTCCCCTCCCGCCTCGAGCCGCCACGAAGCGGTGCCCGGGGGTCTCGAGGTCCTCGAGGACGACGCCGGTCCCGTGGTCGCGTACCACGGTCCCCACCGGAACGGGGATGATCAGATCGTCGCCGTCCGCGCCCGTGCGGTTGTTGCCCTCACCGTGCCCGCCGTTCTGGGCCCGACGGTGAGGATGACGGTGCAGGTCCAACAGGCTGGTGGTGTTGGTGTCGGCGACCAGCACGACGTCGCCGCCCCGACCCCCGTCTCCCCCGTTCGGCCCACCACGGGGCACGTGCGCTTCGCGACGGAACGCGACCACACCGTCGCCACCGTCGCCACCCTTGAGGTGGACGGTGCACTCGTCGACGAACTCGATGCGGTCCAGGGTGGGCCTCCCGACTGGGTCCGGCCACGTCAGCCACCGTACGCGACGAGGGCGGCCGGAGCCGCCCTCGGTAGCTGTGTGCGGATGGGGTTACTCGGCGGGCTCGAGCTCGTCGACCTCAGACGGTTCGAGCTGGGCGACCTCGGCGAACTTGCGATCGCCCTGCGCCCGGAAGCTGACGTGACCGTCGACGAGCGCGAACAGCGTGTCGTCGCCGCCACGGCCGACGTTGCGGCCGGGGTGGATCTTGGTGCCGCGCTGGCGCACGATGATGTTGCCCGCACGGACGTACTCACCGCCGTACTTCTTCACGCCCAGGCGCTTGGCGTTGGAGTCGCGGCCGTTCTGCGAGGAGCCGCCGCCCTTCTTGTGTGCCATGTCGGACCTCCCGGTGCGCCGGTCGTGGCGCCGTCAGATGGACTCGATGCGAATCGTGGTCAGGTGCTGACGGTGCCCGCGGCGCTTGTGCTGGCGGGACTTGTTCTTGTAGTTGAAGACGCGGATCTTGTCGCCCTTGCCGTGACCGGTGATGGTCGCCGTCACCGTTCTCCCGCGAGCATCGGGTCCCGCGGTCACCTCGCCGCCGTCGTCCACGACCATCACGACTGGCAGCTCGACCTCGTCACCGACCGCCCCGTCGAGCCGTTCGACGTCCAGCGACTCGCCCGGCTTGACGCGGTACTGCTTGCCGCCCGTCGCGATGACCGCGTACACGGTGGCCTCCTTGGGGCGTCGCGACGACGCGACGGTCGGTGGTGGCGAGTCGGTTCTGACGTGAAGAACGGTGCCCAGGGGCACCGGTCATCGGAGGGTACCCAGACCCCCCGAGACGGTCAATCGGACCCCTCGTGCGTCAGCCGCGGAGCGCCGTGACCACCATCCCGGGCAACTTCGCAGGGCTCGGATCGGCCTCGAAGTCGGCCGCGCGACGCCCGAGCTGGTCGGCGACCCGGTTGGTCACGAACCAGGCGGGGCGCGGTGCCACCCGGAAGGGTCCACGCACGACCGACTTCTGCGGGCGATCGAACAGGTAGGTGTTGTGCACGGTCCCGCGCCCCGACTGGATGTCGGTCAGCTCGTGTCCGGGATAGGCGCCCCAGCTCGTCGAGATGGCCCCGTAGGCGAGGGCCGACCAGTGGTTGACCACGACCGAGCCGTAGCGCAGGTTGGCGATCGCCCGGTCGACCGCGGCTGCGACCGCCGGGTCCTTGAGCGATCGCGGGTGCACGATGATCGAGGCGGACAGCGTCCCCCACAGCCGGTCGTTGGCGAACTCCACCGCCTGGTCGAGGTAGTCGGGGATGGATCGGGGAGCGTCGAGGGGGACCTCCCCGAACACGCCACAGAACGCCTCCGTGGTGAAGGCGATGTCGTCGGCGTTCGACCGGTCCAGACCGGGGATGAGCGTGAACGGGACCGCGTCGTCGCCTTCGACGCCGAACCGCTCCGCCTCGGGATGCTCATCGATGAACGCTCGGAAGCGGTCGACCGCCCCCGGGTAGTACGGGTAGCGCTGCGGCACCCGCTGGAGGACGGCTCGCACGGCGTGCAGCAGATCGCGCCGCTTGGCCCACGCGGCGTGGGTGACGATCACCCTTGCGGCGATGCAGTTGAAGCCGCCGTTCTGCGCCAGCATCGTGGCGAGGTTCTCCGCCTGGAACTCCAGGTCGGCGGCCGACCACGGGCCGGGGACGACGATGACGGGCGTGACGTTGCCGAGCTCGGACGTGATGGGCTTGTTCAGCCGAGGCTCGCCCTGCGCCTTGCGTCGCGCCCCGTCCTCGCCCGGCCCGAACACGATCGCATCGTGGGTCTTGTCCGATCCCGTGATGTGGACCGAGTCGACGTCGACGTGGTCGGTCAGGTACGCCCCCTCCGCCGCGCCGCCGTAGACGATCCTCAGCACGCCGTGGTCGACGAACACGCGGAACGCGTCCTCGAGGACGGGACCGATCGCCTCGTTCACGGGGTTCATCTTCAGGACCACGGCCTCGTCTTCCTCGAACAGCTTCGAGAGGGTGTCGGTCGCGGGGATCGCCGTGACGTTGCCCGCCCCGAGCACGAGCGCGACCTTGGGATCCGACGTCGCTCCCCGGTAGGAGAGCGCCATCGTGTCGTGCAGCCCACGCTCGGTCACGTCGGGCTGCATCCAGATCTCGCCCGTGAAGCCGGCGTACAGCGCCCTCTCGAGCGTGCTGGTCGGGAAGACGCCGACCGCGACCTGACCGTCGGGGCGGACCGTGACCGGACCCGGGTACTGCGGGCGGCCGATCTGCTCGATGTCCCGGAGGCTTTCACGCAGCAGCCGCAGCGTCCGCAGGCTCAGCACGGGACCGCCGAGCCACTCCTCGCCGGCCAACGGCGACTCGTAGGGGATGCGCTTGAACTCGCAGGCGGTCTGCACCCACCGCTCGGCGACGGCTGCGGTGTCGCGGAGCGCCTGATCGAGCAGTTCGATCCGAGCTCGGACATCGGTGTCGACCCAGCGCTTCGCCCCGGCCTTGACCGCCTGGACCGCATCCTCGAGGTCCGTGTGAGAGGTCGGTGGGATGCCAGGCTGAGCCTCCGGGATGGTCAGCGTCCCTCGTGCCGTCGTTGTCACGTCGTGCTCCTCGCGTCCCGTCGCGCCACACGGTACAGGTCGTGATTGCCGGGTAGCCCCTTGAACCGAACCGTGCGTAGGTGCTCGAAGCGGACACCGTCGACGTCGGCGCAGCGGTGACGGACGTCCTCCGACGCGACCACCTCGCCCCCGGCCGCCGCGTCGGCCACGCGCGCCGCGAACGCCACGTTCGCCCCGAAGAAGTCGCCATCCTCACTCAGCGCCGACCCGGTGTGGACCCCGTAGCGCACCCGCAACGGCTGGTCGAGGTCGACGGCACGCTCCAGTTCGTCGCACAGGTACGTCGCGCACATCACCGCGTCGAGCGGCGAACGGAACGCCAGCATGTAGCCGTCGCCCTGGGACTTCACGACGTGGCCCTGGTGCTCCTTGACCGCCGGTCGCACGATGTCGTCGTGCGTCCGGAGGATCTCGAGCCACCGCTCGTCGCCGAGGTCGACGTTGCGTTCCGTCGAGTCCTCGATGTCGCTGAAGACGAGCGTGATGGTCCCGTCCTCCGCCAGATCGGGGCTGAGGTCGGGGCGCGTCGACTGGACCCACGAGACGAGCCCCTGCAGCGAACTCGCCACCAACGGACCGAGCTCACGCAGCGCGATCTCGCCGACCTTGAGACCGGCGGCGATCACGCGCTGCGTCGGCGTCTTCCGCCGGGCAGCCTCCCGTGCCTCACGTCGCTTGCGCAGGATGCGGCGGATGACCAGCGTGGTGCCCAGCCCGATGACGGCCGCCCCACCGACCGAGATCGCGACGATCACCCAGGCATCCACACCCGGATGCTACGACTCCCGCGGGTCGCCAGTGACTACTGGGGTGGTCCGGCTCCCCTACCGACCGAGCGGCCGAGACCGCGCTCTCGGCCGCGTGGACGCAGCGGCGCCTGGATCGACGACGCGGATGCGGCGTCGCCGAAGGAACGTGCACGCTGCGGGTCCCCTTGCGCCGCGAGCCGCCGAGACCGCGCTCTCGGCGGCGGACGCCATGGGATCCCCGGATCGACGACGCGGATGCGGCGTCGCTCGTATCAGAAGTCGGCGCGGATGATGAAGCCGTGGCCGTTGCAGCGGTCGCACTTCTCGCTGTACGACTCGACCAGTCCCTGGCTGACGTTCTTGCGCGTCATCTGGACCAGGCCGAGACGGCTGACCTCGGACACCCGCGTCTTGGTGCGGTCGCGCAGCAGCTCTCGCTTGAGGCGGTTCACGACCTGGTCCTGGTTCGCCTTGAGCAGCATGTCGATGAAGTCGACGATGATGATCCCACCGATATCACGCAGGCGGAGCTGGCGGACGGCCTCCTCAGCAGCTTCGAGGTTGGTCTTGAGCACCGTCTCCTCGAGGTTGTCCTTGCCCGTGAAGCGTCCCGTGTTGACGTCGATGATCGTCATCGCTTCGGTCTTCTCGATGATGAGGTAGCCGCCGGACGGCAACCACACCTTGCGGTCGAGCGCCTTCTTGATCTGCTCCGTCACGTGGTAGGCATCGAACAGTTTCTGTGGCTCGTCCCCCTCGTCGGGCGCCGGCGCGTACAGCTTCAGCTTGGGGAGTTGGTCGGGGTCGATCTCCTCGAGGTAGGACTCGACCTCCTTGTGCAGCTCGGCGTCGTCGACGACCAGTTCGGTGAACTCCGGTCCGAAGTTGTCGCGGATGACGCGGACGACCAGGGTCGGTTCCTCGTAGACCGCGTCGAGCGCCTTGGCCTCGTCGGCGGCCCCCTTGATCGCTTCCCACTTTGCCAGGAGCCGATCGAGATCGCGTTCGAGCTGCTCGTCGGTCGCCGACTCGGCAGCGGTCCGCACGATGACCCCGTGTTCCTCGGGCTTGAGCTGCTTGAGGATCTTGCGAAGCCGATCGCGCTCCTCGTCTGGCAGCTTGCGCGAGATGCCGAACAGCTCCGAGTTGGGCGCCAGCACCATGTAGCGACCAGCGAGCGAGAGGTGCTGGGTGAGCCGGGCGCCCTTCGAGCCCATGGGGTCCTTGGTGACCTGGACCAGCACCGTCTGGCCCGATTTCAGAGCCTCCTCGATCCGTGGGGATCCGTCCTCGAGGTCGGCCTCGTCGTAGAGGACCTCGCCCGCGTACAGCACCCCGTTGCGGCCCTTGCCGATGTCGAGGAACGCCGCCTCCATCCCGGGGAGGACGTTCTGCACCCGCGCCATGTAGATGTTGCCGACGTAGCTCCGCTCGTCAGCTCGGGTGACGTAGTGCTCGACCAGCGTGCGCTCCTCGAGGACCGCGATCTGTACGCGCTGGCCGGCGTTGGTGACCAGCATGGACCGGGGGGATCCCTCGAGGACGGCCCGGCGGACGTCGTCAGGCAGCTCGGCCTTGCGCCGGCCACCGCTGCGCCCCGACGACCGACGGTTCCCGCCACCATCTCCCCGTCGCTTCGCGGCGACGCGAGTGCCGCCCCTGGAGATCGCCTTCTCGAGGTCGTCTCCATCGCCACCGTCGTCCGTGGCGGCGTCCGACTTCGACCGGGACCGGGACGATCCGCTCTTGCCCTTGCTCCGCTTGCGTCCGCCGCGCGACCGCTCTCGGCGGCTGTCGTCGGATCCCTCCGCGGCCGCGTCCGAGTCGGACGCGGCATCGCCGCCCGCGTCGGGAGCAGCGTCCTCGCTGCGGCTCCGGCTGCGGGTGCGGGTTCGAACGCGCGTGGTGGAGGTGTGCTCGCCTCCCGCGTCCTCTGCGGCCTTGCTGGTCTCTTCCTCGGTGTCGTTGCGGGTTGTCACGTGGCGGCTCGATCGGTCAGGCGGCCCCCGCGAGACGGTCCGGAGCGAGCGCTTCGACCTCGCGGCTGAGGGCATCAGCGACGCCTTCAGCGTGGGGGGCTCCCTGCACCACCCGGCGGTACAGCCGGGGTTCTGGCAGGTCCCCGCCAGGTCCCGCGTGGGGATCCTGAGCGAGCCGCGCGAGCAGCGCGGAGTGGAGGTCGGAAGGTCGAACGTTGGGTCCGTCGTTGCGGAGCACCGCACGGAGTACAGCGGTGGTGCCCGCGGCCGTTGCGGTCCGCGGGAAGGCGTGGAGCGTGAGCAGCGCCGGTCGGACGTCGATCGTCCGGTCCCCGTCGGGGCGGTGGCGGATGACCTCTGCCACCTCGACGGCGAGCAGCTCCTCGCCCAGTCGTTGGAGCTGCGTCACGACGGCCCCTGCCGCCGCGTCGTACACCAGCTCCCAGAGGGTCACCGGCAGCAGGCGCGCCAGTTTCGGCGCCCCGTCCGGGACCTCGGCGTAGGTCAGGATGTCCATCCCGTCGGGCAGAGCAGCCGACAGCGACGCCATCCCGTGGCCGGGATCGATCGGCGCCGCGAAGGTCAGCTCGGCGTACTCGCCGGTGGATGCGTACCCCACGGGTAGGGCGTCCGGGAAGGACACCTTGGCGTGAGGGGTGAAGCCTTCGGAGTAGGCGATCGGGAGGTCGGCGCGTCGCAGCGCACGTTCCCAGATCGCGGTGAGGTCTCGTGCGGACACGAAGCGGACACGGTCCTCCTTCGTGTAGCGGATGCGGATGCGCTGCATCAGCGACTCCCCCCGTCGTGACCAGCGATGCGTGCCGGCTCCTTCGGCAGATCCGCGTCGCCCCCGAGGTCGGCAGGGGCCGCCGGCAGCAGCGGCAGGTGCTGGTAGCCGGTGTCGTGTTGGATGCTGAGGCCGGGGCACACACCGCAGTCGTAGCACGGCGACCAGCGACAGTCGTCGAGCTCCTTCTCGGCGAGAGCGTCCTGCCAGTCGTCCCACAGCCAGTCGCGCTCGAGGCCGCTGTCGAGGTGGTCCCACGGCAGGGCTTCGTTCTCGCCCCGCTCGCGCTCGCAGTACCAGGCGACATCGATGGCCGTCTGCTCCAGGGCAGCACGCCACAGCGGCAGCGTGTCGGTCTCGTGCCAGCCGTCGAAGGTGGCACCGAGGCGCCACGCACGCTCCACGGCGTCTGCGACCCGGCGGTCGCCCCGCGCGAGCAGACCCTCGATCAGGCCCTCGTCCGGCGCGTTGGTGCGCAGACGCAGGCCCGAGTACGGCTTGATGGCCTCGAGGATGAGATCCATCTTCCGCTGGATCTCGTGGGTCGGGTCCTGTGACGCCCACTGGAACGGCGTGTGCGGCTTCGGGACGAACCCGCCCACCGACACCGTCACCTTGTTGCGCTTGCCGTAGCTGCGCGCGATCTCGTAGGCCTTGATGCCGAGGTCGGCGATGGCCAGCACGTCCTCGTCGCGCTCGGTCGGCAGACCCACCATGAAGTACAGCTTGATGTGGCGCCAGCCATTGCTGAAGGCCACCTCGGCGGTCCGGAGCAGATCCTCCTCCGAGACCATCTTGTTGATGACGGCACGCATCCGCTCCGACCCGGCCTCCGGCGCGAACGTGAGGCCGGTGCGGCGGCCGCTTCGGCTGAGCTCGTTGGCCAGCGTGACGTTGAACGCGTCCACGCGTGTCGACGGCAGGCTGAGCGAGGTCGCGGTGCCTTCGTACTCGTCGCCGAGCTCGCGCGCGATGCGGCCGATGCCGGAGTGGTCGGCCGAGCTCAGAGACAGCAAGCCGACCTCTTCGAAGCCGGTGTCGGCCAGGCCCTCGTCGACCAGTCGCTTGACGGTCTCGGGCCGCCGTTCGCGGACGGGGCGGGTGATCATGCCGGCCTGGCAGAAGCGGCAACCCCGGGTGCAGCCGCGGAAGATCTCGACGCTGAACCGCTCGTGGACCGTCTCGGTCATCGGAACGATCTGCTTGCGCGGGTACGCCCACTCCTCGAGGTCCTGCACCGTCCGCTTGGGCACCCGGAAGGGCACGCCGGGCTCGACCGCGACGGTCGCGTTCAGGCGGCCGTCGTCGGTGTAGCGCGCCTCGTAGAACGCGGGGACGTAGACGCCTTCGACGGCAGCGAGCCGGCGCAGAAGCTCGTGGCGACGGTCACGAGCTCCCACGTCGAGGGCCACGTCCCGTTCCCGGTCACGCTTCCATCCGCGGATGACGTCGTCGATCTCGAGCGTCACCTCCTCGCCGTCGCCCATGACGACCGCGTCCAGGAACGGGGCGAGCGGCTCGGGGTTGAACGCCGCGTGACCGCCCGCCAGCACGATCGGATCGTCCTCGATCCGGTCCGCGCTACGGATCGGGACACCGCCGAGGTCGAGGAGGTTCAGCAGGTTGGTGTGGCCGAGTTCGTGGGGCAGGGTCACGCCGAACACGTCGAACGCCCACAAGGGGTGGTGGTGCTCGAGGCTGAAGATGGGTAGCTCGTGCTCACGCATCAGCTCATCGAGGTCCGTCCAGGGGGCGTACGCCCGCTCGGCCAGGCTGGTCGCCCGCTCGTTGAGCAGCTCGTACAGGATCTGGATGCCCTGGTTGGGCTGGCCGACCTCGTAGGTGTCGGGGTAGCAGAGCAGCCAGCGCGTCTCGACCGTCGACCAGTCCTTGCGCACCTGGTTGTGCTCGCCACCGACGTACTGCGCCGGCTTGCGCACCGACGGCAGGAGCGGTTCGAGCTGGCTCCAGTAGCTGGGTGGTGGCACAGCACCGCGACCGAGGCGCACGCGGGCGCGGTCGGACGTGACCGTGCGGGTAGCTGGAGCCGTGGGGGGCGTCACCGTCGATCCTGTACTGCTGGGAGAGGGCGCGGAGACAGCTTGCAGCCTACCAGCCAACGATCCCGCCTCACGGGGGACTCGCCAAGCGTCCCGACGCTGGCGATGGCGAGCGGGATTCCCAAGAACCCGCGCCGGACGCGGGTTTCCGCTTCGCTCAGAAACCCGCGCCGGCCGCGGGTTCTTCAAGCCGCGTCGCTCGCTGCGCTCGCTCGCGGCTGGAACTGCTCGTCTAGAAGCGACGCATGTGAACGTTGAGGAGTAGGCCGACGGCGATGAAGCTGCTCAGCAGCGAGGTCCCCCCGTAGCTGATGAAGGGGAGGGGGATCCCAGTGACCGGCATGATCCCGACGGTCATCCCGACGTTCACGAACACCTGGAGCGCGATCAGCCCCACGATGCCCGCAGCCAGCAAGGTGCCGAACAGATCCTTGGCCATGGCCGCGATCCTCAGCCCTCTCCAGATCAGGATGCCGAACAGGCCGAGGACGAGGGCCGCGCCGAGGAAGCCGAACTCCTCGCCGACCACCGTGAAGATGAAGTCGGTGTGGTTCTCGGGCACGTAGCTGAGGTTCGTCTGCGTCCCCTGCAACCAGCCCTTCCCGGCGAACTGTCCCGAGCCGATCGCGATCAGCGACTGGTTCGAGTTGTACAGCGCCGTGCGCGCGAGGGATTCGTTCGACGGGTCGAGGAAGGCCGTCAAGCGCTGCAGCTGGTAGCTCTGGAGCAGCTCGAGCTTGAACGCCAGGACGACGCCGGCGATGCCCAGCGCACCGAGGCCGAGCATGTAGGTCGCCCGCATCCCTCCGACCAGCAACAGCACGAACACCAGCCAGACGAACACGAGCATGGTGCCGAGGTCGGGCTCGAGGAAGATCAGCAGCATCGGCACACCGACGAGCACGAGCGAGAAGACGAGCGTGAGGAAGCCGGGTTCGCCCTTGCGCTCGTGCAGCACCGCAGCGAGTGTGATGATGACCGCGATCTTGGCCAGCTCCGATGGTTGGAGCTGGAACGAACCGATGACGATCCACCGCTGCGCCCCGTTGGCCTCGACTCCCAGAGGGGTGAGGACGAGACCGAGCAGCACCAGCACACCCAGGTAGATGACCGGGCTGTAGGCCCGGACGTAGCGGTGGTCCACTGCGGCCACCACGATCATCGCCACGGTTCCGACCGCGAGGTTGACGAGCTGGCGGCTTGCGAACAACGTCCGAGGCAGCTCCTGCAGCTCCAGACGCTGGACCGTCGCGCTGTAGATCATCGCGATGCCCACGAGCGCGAGCACCAGTGTGGTGACGATCAGGATGGGGTCGATGTGGCGCATCGGGGCGTACGCATCCATCCACTTGTCCTGGACACGCTGACGCGCCATGCGCTCCGCACGGTCATGTCCGAAGTAGCCGCCGACGTCCACCGCTAATCCGTCTTCGGGCCGGCCACGAAGGGCGTCGGCTCGAGGTCGAAGATCGCTTCGAGGATGCGACGCGCGATCGGTGCTGCGGTCTGGCTCCCGCCGCCACCCTGCTCGACCGCCACGACGACCACGTAGCGCGGGTCGTTGGCGGGTGCGTACGACGCGAACCACGCGTAGGGCACCTTGGGCTTGAGTTCGGCGGTCCCGGTCTTGCCGGCCACGGGGATCTCGTCCAGCGGGAAGCCGGCGAACGGCGTCACCGCGGTCCCTCGAGGGCCCATCACGACCTTCTCGAGGCCGCGCTGGATGGCGTCGAGCTCCTCGGCGTCGAGCGGCAGCCGATCGAGTGCGACCGGGGCGATGTCGCGCACGACCTCCCCATCGGGCCCCAGCACCCGCTGGCCCACCTGAGGCTGGTACAGCGTTCCGCCGTTGGCGACCGCGGCGTACGCGGCGGCGATCTGGAGCGGCGTGGTCAGCACATCGCCCTGACCGATGGAGCTGTTGACCGCGTCACCGCCCCGCCAGCGCCCACCATCGCGACAGAGGTCCGCGTTGATCAGCTGGGCGTAGCTGCCCTGGGGCAGCTCCTCGGCCTTGGTGCAGTAGACGTCCTTGTTCTGCTCCCAGTAGGTCCGCCGCCACTCCCTGCCGGGGATGACGCCGCTCCGCTCTCCGGGGAGGTCGACACCGAGCGAGCGTCCCAGCCCGAAGGTGGCCGCCACCCCCGGCAGGGTCTCGACGACCGGCTGGCCCTCGTCGGCGGCACGCTCCTCGCTGGCCCACATCTGCGCGGCCAGCTCGTAGAAGTAGGTATCGCACGACCGCATCAGCGCGTCGGGCAGATCCAGCGTCCCGTCGTGGCGGGGGTTCCAGTTCCGGAACGTGATGTTGCCGAGGCGCCAGGCGGGGGGGCAGCTGACGCGGGTCGACGTCCCGACGATGCCGGCCTCCAGGTAGGCGGCACCCGAGACGATCTTGAACGTCGACCCGGGCGGGTAGGCCGACTGGATCGCCCGGTTGATGAGCGGGTACTCGTTCGCAGGATCCTGCAGCCACTCCCAGTACTCGTTACCCACGCCACCGACGAACTGCGCCGGGTCGTACGTGGGCCACGACGTCATCGCCACCATGCTGCCGTCGCGGGGATCGAGGACCACGGCAGCAGCCGCGGTCGACGGCAGGAAACGTCCGTCAGTGCGCTGGATCTGTCGGCTGGCGACGATCCCCTCCTCGAGGATGCGTTCGACCTCGGCCTGGATCTCGAGGTCGAGCGACGTCACCAGGTCGTTGCCCCGGATCGGCTCGCGCTGGTCGAACAGCCGCAGCACCGTGCCTCGGGCGTTGACCTCGAGCTTCTTGAGGCCCTCGGTGCCCTGCAGATCGTGTTCATAGGTGCGTTCGATCCCGGCGCGACCGACCAGCGTCCCGGGCCGGTAGGCCTCGAACTCGGGGTCGGCGAGCTCCTCCTCGCTGATCTCGCCGAGGTAGCCGACGAGATGCGCCCCCAGCGTGTCGTGCGGGTAGGTGCGGACCGGAAGGGTCTCGGCGACCACACCGTGGAACAGCTCCTGGTGCTCGTTGACTGCGAAGATCACCTCGGGGGGGACGTCCTCCTTGATCGGCACGGCCCGGAACGGCGAGAACTTCCTCGACAGGAGCCGGTCCACGATCTCCTCGCGGGTCATCCCGAGCAGCTGCTCGAGCCGACCGAGCACGGCCTCCGCTTCCTCGTCCTTGGGTTCACCGGTCCCATCGAGGAGCTGGCTGGGGTGAGCGCTGATCGTCTGAGCCGGACGGTTCTTGACCAGCTCGGTCGAGCCATCCGCTGCGAGGATGCGGCCGCGTGGGGCCTCGAGGACCACGAAGCGGACCCGGTTCGATTCGGCCAGGTCCGCGTAGCGCTCACCCGCCAGCACCTGGAGGAACCACAGACGCGCGAACAGCGCCACGAGCAGACCGCCGACCAGCAGCGTGAGGAGGGTCAGCCGGAGGCGCGGAGGAGCGTCGATGCCGGTCATGGAAGTGCCCGTCCGGGGCGAGGGTCAGGCGAGCGGGGAAGTTACCCCATCCGCCGATGTCCCGTACTCGTATCAGATGCGCACCGCACGCTCGGTGGGGAAGCGGGTCGTGAGCCGGCGGACGCCGGCCATGACGGGAGGGGTCAACAGGGTGTTGTAGAGCGCGACGAAGACCGACGCCTGGATCACCAGATCGGTCGTGAAGCGCTCATCGCCGAGCAGGCGGGCGAGGATGCCGTAGCCGGCGGTCGCGGCGAAGCCCGAGGTGAACGCGACGACGAGGGGTGCAGAGACCGACTCCGGGGCGAGGTAGGGACGGGCGACCCCGACGACGTACCCGGTCCCGAGTAGCACGAGCGCCTCCAGCCCGACCGCGGACTGGTGCAGGAGCAGATCGGAGAGCAGACCCGCGGCGAACCCCACCCGTAGACCCACGAGCGGCCCGTCGCGCAGCGCGAACGCGGCGACGACCAGCAGGAGCAGGTCCGGACGGAACCCTGCCAGGGTCAGATGGGGGAACAGGGTCGTCTGGAGCAGGGCCGCCGTGATGAGGACCAGTGCGGTCACGGCGACCCTCACTGGCCCGTCTCGGTCGCAGTCGACGTCGCAGTGGGCTCCGGGGACGGCGAGGGATCGGGCAGGTCGGGCGGCGTGAACTCGCCGTCCACGGGCCCCTCGAGTGGAGGTGGCTCCTCGATCGGGGCGTGCTTGACGACGAGCACGATGTTCAAGCTGGTGAAGTCCACGTACGGGCGCACGAGGACGTCGCGGGTCAGCAACGTCGTGGTCTCGCCCACGGATGCCACGCTACCGATGGGGATCCCGCTCGGGAAGATGCCGTTGCTGTAGCTGGAGGTGACGATCTCGGCGCCGACATCGATGTCGAGCTCGGGGTCGAACGGCTGGAAGCGCATCAGATCTGCGCCCTGCCCCGCGATCTGCCCCTGCTCGAGCGACGTGGCGACCCGTGCTGCTGCGCCGAAGTTGGGGTCGATGGCGAGCAGGACCCGCGACGCGGACGGGGTGACCTGGATGACACGTCCGACGAGTCCGTCCTGGTTGATGACCGGCATGTCCCGGGCGACGCCGTCGTTGCTGCCCACGGCGAGCGTGACGACCAGCTCGTAGTTCGACGGCGCCTGTGCGACGACCCTCGCGGGGATGACCTCGAAGCCGGTGCGTTCCTGCATCCCGAGCAGCTCACGGAGCTCGTCGTTCTCGGCGAGGAGGTCGTCGAACGAGCGGCGGCGCTCCTCGAGCTCAGCCAGCCGGGCGCGCAGGCGCTCGTTCTCTTCCCGTAGCGAGAACACGTTGCTGACCGAGTCGATGGCGTCCCCGACGGGACGGATGATCGTGGCCAGTCCGTCCTGGATGGGTCCGAAGACCGACGTGGCGATCGACCGGAGCCGATCGAGCGGCCCCTCGCTACCGGAGCGGAAGTCGATCGTGACGAGCACGAGCGCGACCAGCACCAGGATGGCGAGGAGGACCCGCGCGCGTCGGCGTTGGTACACCTATCGCTAGTGCCGTGAGGAGGAGATGAGGACCTTCTTGAGGGCCTCGAACTCCTCGAGGCACTTGCCCGAGCCGATCGCCACGGACGACAGCGGGTTCTCGGTGATGTGGATCGGCATCCCTGTCTCGTGCTTCAGACGCTCGTCGAGGCCCTTGAGCAACGCACCGCCACCGGTGAGGACGATCCCCTTGTCCATGATGTCCGCGGCGAGCTCGGGGGGTGTCTTGTCCAGCGTGTTCTTGACCGCGTCGATGATCGAGTTGACCGGCTCTTCGATCGCCTTGCGGATCTCCTCGGCGGACACGATGATGGTCTTCGGTAGCCCGGAGACGAGGTCGCGGCCGCGGATCTCGGCGTGCGGCTCGTCCGGCAACGGGAACGCCGATCCGATCGCCATCTTGATCTCCTCGGCGGTGCGCTCGCCGAGCATCAGCGAGTACTCCTTCTTTATGTAGGAGATGATGGACTCGTCGAGTTCGTCGCCACCGATGCGGATCGACTGGCTGGTGACGATGCCACCCAGCGAGATGACCGCCACCTCGGTCGTGCCGCCACCGATGTCCACGACCATGTTCCCGGCGGGCTCGTGGACCGGCAGGCCCGATCCGATGGCCGCGGCCATGGGCTCCTCGATGATGTAGGCGGCGCGAGCGCCGGCCTGTATCGAGGCTTCCTCGACGGCGCGCTGCTCGACGCCGGTGATACCGGAGGGGACGCACACGACGACGCGCGGCTTGGCGAGGAAGCGACGACGGTGCACCGCCTGGATGAAGTAGCGCAGCATCTTCTCGGTGACGTCGAAGTCCGCGATGACCCCGTCCTTCAGCGGTCGGATGGCCATGATGTGGCCGGGGGTGCGTCCGATCATGCGCTTGGCTTCGGCCCCAACGGCGAGGATCGCCCCGTTCTTGGTGTTGATCGCCACCACCGAGGGCTCGTTCAGGACGATCCCGCGGCCCCGGACGTAGACGAGCGTGTTCGCCGTTCCGAGGTCCACGGCCATGTCTCGGCCGAGGAACTGGAAGGTGTTGCCGAAACCAGCCACGGGCGTACCTGCTGCTCGAGTGTGGGATAGACGTAGCACGGCCGGGTACCGGCCCGACGTGAGTCTGCAGGTTACACGCGTCCCACGGGCGTGTGACAAGCCGCCTCGCACCCCGTTGGACGCCAAGCGGACCGGGGCTAAACGACCCCTCGCCGGGCCAGGCTCACCCAACGGTCACCCGCGACGACAACGTGGTCGAGCAGGTCCACGCCGACGAGGGACGCGGCCTCGGCGAGCCGCCGGGTCACGAGCTCGTCGTCGCGGCTGGGCTCAGGGTCACCGGACGGGTGGTTGTGCGCGACGATCGTGGCGGTGGCGTTGGCGAGGAGGGCGTCCCGCAGGATCTCGCGTGGGCCCATGAACGTGTGATCGATCGAGCCGACGCTGACGGTCCGGACCGTCAGGAGCCGGTGCTTGGTGTCGAGCATCACCGCCAGACAGCACTCGCGGTCGCGTCCCTCGAAACGGGGCTGCAGGAGCTCGACCGCAGCCTCGGGTGACCCGATCTCGGGCCGGACCTCGATCGCCGCGGGCCGGAACGGGACCCGCACGGCCGTATCGCAGACGTCGCAGTTCACCCGGGCTCCTCGCCGTCTGTGGGCACCTTGCCGCGACGGCGACCTCCAAGGAAGACCCCGTTCGACGCCTGTGGATGGGCATCGACGGAGTGGGCACTTCAGAAGCGTCCGGGGAAGAAGAGGTCGAGCTCGCGGGCGGCGCTGTCGGAGCTGTCGGAGCCGTGGACGATGTTCTCGCCGATGACGGTGGCGAAGTCACCACGGATCGAACCCGGGCTCGCGTCGAGAGGGTTGGTGGCACCCATCAGCTGGCGCATGCCGGCGATGGCATCGTCGCCCTCGACACACATGGCCACCAGAGGAGCCGAGGTGATGAAGTCGACGAGCTCGCTGAAGAACGGCTTGTCGGTGTGCTCGGCGTAGTGCCGCTCGGCGGTGTCCCGGTCGAGTTGGCGCAGCTCGAGGGCGACCAGCCGGTAGCCCTTGCGCTCGATGCGGCTGATCACCTCGCCGGTGAGGCCACGTCGGACGCCGTCGGGCTTGACGAGGATGAGGGTGCGTTCGACGGCCACGGGGAGGGCTCCTCGGTCGGGGCGGGGCGCGCAGGGTAGGCGTGGCGCTGCCGTGAGGTTCAAGCAGAGGACGCACGCCCGCGATCGCGATCGCGGTCGCGCCACGTTGAGAGACCGGGTCGATGTGACTAGGGTCCCGCCCCGTATCAGGAGGCCCCCCTGGACCGCACCGCGCCCGCCCGCCGCCGGCGGCGCCTCCTGACCCTCGTCGTCTCACTCTTCGTGGCCGTCTCGACGCTTCCGGTGCTGCCAGCGAGCGCCGCAGACGCCGGCGCCGAGCAGCAGCTGGTGGCGTTGCTGAACGATGCTCGCGCCGCGAACGGGCTGCCCGCGCTCGCGGTGGCCGGCGATCTACGCGACGTGGCGCGTCGCCACAGCGTCCGCATGGCCGATCAGAACCGCCTCCACCACAACCCCAACCTCGGCAGCGAGGTCAGCAACTGGCAGCGCGTCGGCGAGAACGTCGGCGTCGGCGGCAGTCCCCGGGCCGTCCACGACGGCTTCATGGCGTCCTCCTCGCACCGTGCCAACATCCTCTCGCCTGACTTCACCGAGGTCGGGGTCGGGGTCGAGCTGCGTGATGGGCGGTACTGGGTGACGCAGGTGTTCCGGCTGCCGTCCGGAGAACAGCCTCCACCACCGCCACCGCCGCCACCGCCTCCGCCTCCTCCCCCGCCACCACCTCCCCCGCCGCCACCTCCCCCGCCGCCACCGCCTCCCCCGCCACCACCCCCGGCGACGCCGGCACCCGCGCCGCAGGCCGCACCGACCACGCCAGCACCGGTCGAGGCGGCACCAGCGGTGCCTGAGCCCGAGCCGCCGGTCGATCGCGGCGTGGCGCTCGACCTGGTGATGGCACGGATCACCGCCGTCGAGCAGGGCGGCCGCGTCAGCGAGATCCTGCCGGACTCACCACCCGATGTTCAGGAAGACAACGGCGCGTAGCGGTCGCGCGCTGCACCGACGGTGTAGAGCGAACCGGTCACCAGCACGCCGTCGCCCTCGCCGGCCACGCCGGTGGCCATGTCGAGCGCGCGTTCGAGGTCGTCGGCGACCTCGACGATCACGCCCGACCCGCTCCACGTGGTCCGCGCAGCGGCGGACATCTCGGCGGCCGACGCTCCGCGTGCCGATGGTGCCGCCGTGACGACGACGTGGTTCGCGATCTCGGCGAAGGGCGCGAGGATCCCGGCGATGTCCTTGTCCTGCAGGCACGCCGCGACGAGCACGAGGTTGCGGAACGTGAACGCCTCCTCCACCGCTGCTGCCGTCGCCCTCGCACCGTGGGGGTTGTGCGCCCCGTCGAGCAGGACGGTGGGGTCGCGGCTGACGACCTCCAGTCGCCCCGGGGTCCGCACCGCCCCGAGCGCGTCGCGGATGACCTCGTCGGCGAGGTCGGCGAAGCCGTCCCTGTGGAACGCGGCGAAGGCGGCGAGGGCGACCGCCGCGTTGGTCGCCTGGTAGGCCCCGAACAGCGGCAGCACGAGCTCGCGCACGACGCGGTCGCCGACGCGCAACGTGACCACCTGTCCCCCGACGGCGACGCGGCGCTCGAGCACGTCGAAGTCCTCACCCGCGACGAGGACACCAGCCCCGGCGGCTGCCGCCGCGTCCCGGACGATCCGCATGACGTCGGCCGCCTGCTGCCCGGAGACGACCGTGGCGCCGGGCTTGATGATGCCGACCTTCTCGCGCGCGACCTCAGCGGGGGTCGCGCCGAGCTCACGGTGGTCGACATCGATCGTGGTCAGCACGGCGACGTCCCCTCGGACCAGGTTCGTCGCGTCCCAGGTCCCGCCCATACCGACCTCGAAGACGCCCACCTCGACCGGCAGGTCCGCGAACCACCAGTACGCCATCGCGGTGAGTAGCTCGAAGTACGTGACGTGGTCGTCGGGGTCGGGGCGGTCCGCATCGACCAGGCCGACGAGCGGAGCCAGCTCGGCGTGGACCTCGCCGAAGCGCCACTCGTCGATCGGACGGCCCGCCACGGAGAGCCGTTCGCGGATGGACTGCAGGTGCGGTGAGGTGTAGGTGCCGGTGGCCACCCCGAGCGCGCTGAGGAGCGCCGTCGTCATGCGGGCGACCGACGTCTTGCCGTTGGTTCCCGTGATGTGGATCGAGGGGTAGGACCGTTGCGGGTCGCCCATCAGGTCGGCGAGCGCGGTGATGCGTTCGAGGTCGGGCAGCATCCGTGTCGGTACCCGTCGCTCGAGATCGGCGAGGGCGGCGTCGAACGCGAGCTCCTCTGCGGTGCTCACTCGTCCATCGACTCGTACGCCGCGATCTGGTCCTGGAGCTCGCCGATCACCCGCTGCCAGTTGTCGCGCTTGTCGCGTTCGGCCTGCACGACGTCTTGGGGCGCCTTCGACACGAACGCATCGTTGGCGAGCTTGTCCTCGACCCGTTCGAGCTCCGACTCGGCCTTGTCGAGCTCCTTCCGCAGCCGTTCGAGCTCAGCCGCGACATCGATGAGTCCGGCCAGGGGGACGTACGCCTCTCCGCGTCCGAACACGATCCGGGCGACCCCGGTGTCGTCGTCGGGTCCCCCCTCGACGAACGTGAGCGAGCCCACCCCGGCGAGCGACGACGCCAGTGACGACAGCGGTTCGAGCAACGCGCGTGCATCGGTGGTCACGCTCGCGTCGAAGCGCACGCTGGGCGCGATCGCGTTCTGGGACCGGAAGCGGCGCAGCTCGGTGACGAGATCCATCAGCACTCCGAAGCTCTGCTCCGCGTCCTCGTCACGGACCCCGACAGGGTCCGGCCACGGCTGAGCCATCAGCGCGCTGCGGCCTCCCTCCGAGCCGGTCAGCGCGCGCCACAGCGCCTCAGTGACGAACGGAACCAGCGGATGCAGCAGCGTCAGGAGGTGGTCGAGCACGGTGGCGAGGACCTGCTGCGCTGTCGCGCGGGCGTCCTCGTCGTCGCCGTAGAGGCGCACCTTCGACGCCTCGAGGTACCAGTCCGCGAGATCGTCCCACGCGAAGTGGTAGAGCGCGTCCGAGATGCGGGCCCAGTCGTAGGTCTCGTAGGCGCGATCGACGGCTCCACGCGCCGCCGCGAGCCGCGAGAGGATCCAGCGGTCCTCGAGGGCGAGCCGGTCGGGTGCCGGGAGCGGGCCGGGGCGGGTGCCCTCCAGCGTCCCGAGTGCGAAGCGGGTGGCGTTCCACAGCTTGTTGGCGAAGCGGCGAGCGCCCTCGACCCACTCCTCGGCCAGTGGGACATCGGAACCCGGCGAGCAGTGCGAGAACAGCGCGAAGCGGAGCGCGTCGGCGCCGTAGCGCTCGATGAACTCGAGCGGGTCGATGACGTTGCCGAAGCTCTTGCTCATCTTCTTGCCGTGCTGGTCGCGCACCATGCCGTGGTTGTAGATGACGTGGAACGGCACCTCGTCGAGGAACCACAGCCCGATCATGAGCATGCGGCTGACCCAGAAGGTGTTGATGTCGTACCCGGTCTCGAGGATCGCGGTCGGGTACCAGGTCTCGAGTTCGGGCGTCGTGTCGCCGGGTCTGCGCCAACCCAAGGTCGAGAACGGCCACAGCTGGCTGCTGAACCAGGTGTCGAGCACGTCGGGGTCCTGCTCCCAGCCGGGCTCGTCGATGTCGGTCCGCGAGACGCGGATGTCGCCGGTCTCGGTGTGGTGCCACGCGGGGATGCGGTGACCCCACCAGATCTGACGCGAGATGCACCAGTCGTGCAGGTTCTCGAGCCAGTCGAGGAACGGCTTCTCGAACCGTTCGGGGATCAGCGTCGTCCGTCCCCCGCGGACCGCCTCGATGGCCTTCTCGGCCAACGGCCGGACGGCGACGAACCACTGGTCCGACAACCGCGGCTCGACGACCGTGCCGCAGCGGGAGCAGTGGCCGACGGAGTGCTCGTGCTGCTCCACCTCGACGAGGAGACCGAGCTCGTCGAGCGCCGCCTTGACCTGCTCGCGCGCCTCGAAGCGCTCCTGGCCCGCGAAGCGCCCGCCTGCGTCGTTGATCGTGGCCGCGTCGGTCATGATGTCGATGACGTCGAGGCCGTGGCGCTCGCCGATGGCATGGTCGTTGGGGTCGTGTGCGGGCGTGACCTTGACCGCCCCGGTGCCGAACTCGGGATCGACGTGCTCGTCGGCGATGATCGGGAAGGTGCGGTCCAGGAACGGGTGGCGAACCTCCCTGCCGATGACGTCCGTGTAGCGCTCGTCCTCGGGATGCACCGCGATGGCGGTGTCGCCCAGCATCGTCTCGGCGCGGGTGGTCGCGACCTCGATGCCGCCGTCGCCATCCGCGAACGGGTAGCGGAATCGGACGAGTTCGCCCACCACGTCCTCGTGGTCGACTTCGATGTCCGACAGCGCCGACGCACAGCGAGGGCACCAGTTGATCAAGCGGTTCCCGCGGTAGATCAGGTCCTGCTCGTACAGCGAGACGAACACCTCGCGGACCGCCTCGGACCGCTGCTCGTCGAAGGTGAACGCCTCACGCTCCCAGTCGAGCGCGGCGCCGAGCTTGCGCAGCTGTCGGAGGATGACGCCGCCGTACTCCTGGCGCCACTGCCACACGCGTTCGACGAACGCTTCGCGACCGACGTCGTCACGGGTGAGGCCCTCCTCGGCGAGCTGACGCTCGACGACGTTCTGGGTCGCGATGCCGGCGTGGTCGGTCCCCGGGATCCAGACCGCGTTCTTGCCCGCCATCTTGGCGTGCCGGATCATCGCATCCTCGATCGCGTTGGTCAGCGCGTGTCCGATGTGCAGCGCCCCGGTCACGTTCGGCGGCGGGATGACGATGCAGAACGGCTCGCCGAGGTCGTCGGGCTCTGCGTGGAACAGACCGGCCGACTCCCAGTCGGCGTAGAGGTCGTCCTCGACTGCCTGAGGGTCGTAGGTCTTGGCGAGCTCCGTCATCGGGGCTTGTTCCATCCGTCGCGTCGCGACCGGAGGGTAGCCAGGGACCAGTAGGGCCCTGCGGTGACTCAGGCAGAGCGTTCGGTGGGCTCGTCGAGTTCCGTGACGCGACCGTGCGGCACGAGCGTGGGGTTGACCTTCTCCATCACGGTGTCGCGCGTTATGACGCAGCGGCCGACGTCGTCGCGGGAGGGCAGCTCGTACATGGTGTTGAGCAGCACCTCCTCGAGGATCGCCCGCAGCCCGCGCGCGCCGGTCTGGCGCAGGATGGCGAGATCGGCGATGGCCTCGAGGGCGTCGTCCTCGAACGTCAACTCGACACCGTCGAACTCGAAGAAGCGCTCGTACTGCTTGACGAGCGCGTTCTTGGGCTCGGTCAGGATCTTCACGAGGGACTCGCGCTCGAGTGGGTCGACCGACGTGACCACGGGGAGGCGACCGACGAACTCGGGGATCAGCCCGTAGCGGGTGAGGTCCTCGGGTAGGACCTGACCGAGGAGCGCCGCGAGGTCCTTGTCCGTGGCGGCGCGGACGTCGGCACCGAAGCCCACGCCCTTGCGGCCGATGCGCGACTCGACGACCTTCTCGAGGCCGGCGAACGCCCCGCCGCAGACGAACAGGATGTTCGTCGTGTCGATCTGGATGAACTCCTGGTGGGGATGCTTGCGTCCACCCTGTGGCGGTACCGAGGCGACCGTGCCCTCGAGGATCTTCAGCAGCGCCTGCTGCACGCCCTCGCCGGACACGTCGCGGGTGATCGACGGGTTGTCGCTCTTGCGTGCGATCTTGTCGACCTCGTCGATGTAGATGATCCCGGTCTCGGCCTTCTTGACGTCGAAGTCCGCCGCCTGGATCAGCTTGAGGAGGATGTTCTCGACGTCCTCGCCGACGTAGCCGGCCTCGGTCAGCGCGGTGGCGTCCGCGATGGCGAAGGGGACGTTGAGCAGGCGCGCGAGCGTCTGAGCGAGGAGGGTCTTGCCCGAGCCGGTGGGACCGACGAGCAGGATGTTGGACTTGGCCAGCTCGACCTCGTCGGTGTTGACCGCGCCGACCTGGATGCGCTTGTAGTGGTTGTAGACCGCCACCGCGAGGGTCTTCTTGGCACCGTCCTGGCCGACGACGTAGTCGTTGAGGAACTCGTAGATGTCCTTGGGCTTGGGCAGCTCGTCGAGGTGCAGCTCGGAGGGCTCGGACAGCTCCTCCTCGATGATCTCGTTGCAGAGGTCGATGCACTCGTCGCAGATGTAGACGCCGGGTCCGGCGATGAGCTTCTTGACCTGCTTCTGCGACTTGCCGCAGAACGAGCACTTGAGGAGGTCCCCACCCTCACCGAACTTGCCCATCCTGCTCCCTTACTGCCACCCGATGTCGCGTGTTCCGGCTCGGCCCGGCGTCCGGGTGACGGCGCCGGGTCATGGTACTTCAGCCCTGCCGTGCCCGCCGCGGACTTGCGGCGACCGGATCAGCTCGCCGAAGTCATCACCGATTCCTGTGACTTCCGGCTCTGGATGACCTCGTCGATGATGCCGTACTCGCGTGCTTCCTCGGCGGTGAGGATGAAGTCGCGGTCGGTGTCCTTGGCGATGCGGTCGACCGACTGCCCCGTCTTCTCCGCCAGCACCTCGTTGAGCAGGTCCCGCATGCGCAGGATCTCCCTGGCGACGACCTCGATGTCTGCCGCTTGGCCCTCGCCACCACCGGATGGCTGGTGGAGCAGCACGCGTGAGTGCGGCAGCGCGAAGCGCTTGCCAGGCGTGCCGGCCGCCAGCAGCACCGCAGCCGCGGACGCGGCCTGACCCATGCAGATAGCGGTGATGTCGGGCTTGATGTACTCCATCGTGTCGTAGATGGCGAACAACGCCGTGATGGACCCACCGGGGCTGTTGATGTAGAGCGAGATGTCCTTCTCGGGGTCCTCGGACTCGAGGTGCAGCAGCTGCGCCATCACCACGTTCGCGACCTCGTCGGAGACGGGTGTGCCGAGGAAGACGATGCGCTCCTGGAGCAGGCGCGAGTAGATGTCGAACGCGCGCTCGCCCCGGTTGGTCTGCTCGATGACGGTCGGGATCAGGTACTGGGCGCGGACCTCGTGCCGATCAGCAGCCACCCGGTGCTCCTTCGTAGACGGGACGCGGCCGAGGATACCCAGGCCCACCAGTCCAACCACCGGCGCATCCGGAACGGTGCGAACGGATCGGCCCGCCCGGTCCCGATCACCCCCGCGACTACGTGGACTCCTCGACCGCGCGCTTGATGTCGCCGGCGCCGGTGGCGACCTCGAGCTTGGGGGCGTCGGCGTCGCCGGCCGTCACCGTGGGCAGCTCCTCGTCACCGTCGCCGTCGTCCGAGCCCTCCGACTCGTCGGCGAGGATCCCGAGATCGACCAGCAGCTCCCGCGGCGGCGCGCTGTCGATCTCGGCGGCCTCGACGAGCGCGTTGATGCTCTTGCGCCGCACCACGTCACCGACCAGGGCCCCGGCCGAACCCTGCTGACGGATGACCTCGGCGATCTGTTGTGGGCTGACGTTGTTCTGCACCGCGTGCCGAACGATCTCGGCGTCGAGGTCCTCGCCGCTGACCTGGATCTCGAGCTTCCGCGCGAGCTCGTCGAGAACGATCTGGGCCTTGACGGCTGCGTGCGCGCGTTCGTCGACGGTCCGCTCCCACTCCTCCTGCGAGGTGCCCTGTGCCAGCAGCAGCTGCTCGACGTCCAGACCGAACTGCTCGGCCTGGCTCTCCACCTGGCGGCGCCGGAAGTCCTTCTCGGCTTCGATCATCTGCTCGGGCAGGGGGATGTCGACGCGCGCGAGGTAGGCCTCGAGCACCCGCGCCCGCAGCTGCTCGCGCGCCTGGGACACCGAGCGACGGAGCAGGGTGCGACGGACGTCCTCTCGTAGCTCGTCGATGGTCTCGAACTCGGACGCGGTGGCCGCGAAGTCGTCGTCGAGCTCGGGGAGGTTCTTCTCGCGCACGTCCTTGACGGTGACCGCGAACTCGGCCTCCTCGCCACCGTGCTCGGGGTACTCCTCGGGCAGCTCGTCGACGTAGGTGAAGTCGGAGCCGCCCGTCACGCTGACCAGCTCCTCGTCGAGCTTCGGGGTGACTCCACCGGATCCGATCTCGTACAGCGCGTCCTCGACGGTGGCGCTCTCGAGCACCTCGCCGTCGATCCGGACCTCGAGATCGAGCGTGACGTAGTCGCCCTCCTGGGCGGGACGGTCGACCTCCTCGAGTTCGGCGAAGCGCTCGCGCAGGTTCTCGATCTGCTGCTCGATCTCGACGTGCTCGACATCCCAGTCGGGGTGCACGATCGAGATCCCCGTGTGGTCGGGCGGCTCGAACTCGGGACGCACCTGCACGGTCGCCTCGAACGTGGCGCCCTCGGACTCGTCGAAGTTCTTGACGTCTATCTCGGGGTTGCCGACCGCGATGAGTTCCTCTTGGCGCAGGGCCTCGCCGTAGAACTCGCCGAGCGAGTCCTCCATAGCGTGCTGGACGATGGCATCCTGGCCGAGACGGGCCTGGAGGACCTTGCGGGGGATCTTGCCCTTGCGGAACCCGGGAAGGGTGACGCCCTGGGCGAGGTGCTTCGCGGCCTCGTTCATGGCACGGCTGACGCGCTTCGGTGGGATCTCGACGGTCAGCTTGACCGTGACGTCGTCGAGGCGCTCGACGGTGGTCTTCATCGCGAGGTCGTTCCTGGTTCGGGGTGCGGCGGGGGCGCGGCGGTGTCGGTGAGGTGGTGGCGCGCACAGCGTTCCGGGGCCGAGGACGCCGACCGCGAAGGTTCGCACGGCGGGGCGCGCATGTCGAACCCAGGGCCTGGCATCGAGGTAGGTCGTTGTTGACCTCAGAGGTACAGGCTGGCCTACACCGATGCGGTCGGGGCGGCCGGATTCGAACCGGCGACCTCGGCGTCCCAAACGCCGCGCGCTAACCAAGCTGCGCTACGCCCCGCAGTGGCCGGTGCACATCACCGGCCGCTGGAGCGGCGGACGGGAGTTGAACCCGCGTCATCGCCTTGGAAGGGCGAGGCTCTACCGTTGAGCTACCGCCGCGCGAAGGAAGCCACCCCGTTCAGCGGTCCTCCGGCGGTGACAGTTTGCACATACGACCTCGCCTTTCGCTATCTCGGCCAACACGTCCTCCCAGCGGTGGTCTCGTAGACCTTTGTTGATGTCCCATCGCTTCGGCCCGAGGTGGTCGAACTCGAGCACGACCGGATCGGTCTCGCCGCAGTCGACGCACGGGTGTCCACGGAGGTAGTCGACCAGCCACACCATCCTCCGTTCGAGCTCGCGGCGCTTCCGACGCGTGGCGTTGCGCACGTACTGCTGCTTGTTAGCGGCGTAGTGCTCCTGCTTGTACTCCGCCCGACATGGACGGCAGTAGTTGTCCCGCTGTCCCTTCTCCCGACGGCGCCAGTTGAACTCACCGAACGGCTTGCTCTCGCCACACCGCCCGCATCTGCGCATCCCAGACCCCCTGTTGAGGTCCGAAACGCTAGGTGGTGCCTGTGACAAGCTGGCGATGAGGGTTCAATCCCCTTCACCCGCTCCGATCAGTTCTCGGCCGGGCTGAGCCAGTCGCGGCGGCGACGGTCGCCGGTGCGCAGGTCGTGACGCAGCCCCTCGATGACGGGCGCACCGGCTGCGGTCAGGACGGCGGAGATCTCCTCGCCGACCAGCTCGTCGCGCTCCAGCAAGGCGTCCCGGAGCGCCTCGACGAGGTGGCGGTTGGCGTCGAGCAGCGCGCGCACCCGCACCTTGGCGGTCGCGAGCAGGCGGTCGACCTCGGGGCGGGCCTCGCGGTCGCCGAGCACGCGACCGACGATGTTGGTGTCGTTGAGAGCGCTGTTCTCGACCGCGGCGAGCGAAACCAGCGACGAGCCCATCCCGGCCGACCCGACGATCTCGCACGCGACGCGGGTGGCGTACGCGAGATCGCTGCTCGGGCCCGTGCTCGCCTCGCCGAACCACAGCTCCTCGGCGACCATGCCGCCCATCGCGATGTCGACGAGGGCGTACATCTCGGCCTTCGTGCGGGTGTAGACCTCCTCGAGGTCGCCGTGCGCGAGCAGCCCCAGCGATCCGCTGCGCTTGATGATCGTCAGCACCTCGAGGCGTCGCGTCCCTGCCAGGTAGGCGACGGTGGCGTGACCGGCTTCGTGCGTGGCGACGACCTGCCGTTCCCGCGCCGTGTACTCGACCGGGTTCTTCAGCCCGACCTCCTGGATGAGGCGCGCCTCCTGGACGTCGTTCGCCGACATCCCGTCGTGCCCGCCCTTGAGCGCCAGCACGAGCGCCTCGTCGAACAGGTGCCCGAGCATCACCGGGGTGTACCCGAAGGTCTGGGCCGCGATGAGGTCCCGCGCCTCGCCCTCGTCGAGCCCAGGATCGTGCGCCTTGCGGTCGAGGAAGTAGTCGACGAGTTCACGGCGAGAGCTCCTGGCGGGGAGCTCGAAGGTCAGTCGCCGATCGAACCGACCCGGACGGAGCAGCGCCGGGTCGAGCATGTCGGCCCGGTTGGTCGCGGCGATGAGGAGCACGTTGTGGTAGGGGGCGGGGCGCCGTTTGATGTTGCGGTGCGGCGGCAGGAACGCGTTGATCATGTCGGCGAGCCGGTTGCGGACACGGTGCCCGAACGGGGGCGTGTCGAACGACTGCATCTGGACGAGCAGTTCGTTGACGACCCCGCCGGTCCCCTCGCTCGTGAACGCGTTGACCTCGAGCGACGCTGGCGTGGCCGGCGTCGTGTTGCAGCCTCCGGCTCGCGAGATGGTGCCCTGCCACACGGCACTGCTCATCTCCGAGCGGCGGCCGGCGATGGCGTCGATCTCCTCGATGAACCCGATGGCACCACCTTCGCGGAGCGCCGCCTTGCGGAGCTGCTTGAAGTAGCTGCGGATGCGCCGGGCGGTGGCGCCGTACCACATCGATTGGAAGCTGGTCGACGATGCGTAGAGGAACGGCACGCCGGCCTGCCGCGCCATCGCCTTGGCGAGGTGGGTCTTGCCGGTGCCGGGTGCGCCCTCGAACAGCAGACCACGACGAGGGGTTCCGCCGAGCCGGTCACGGTAGAGCCGGTGGCCCAGGAAGATGTTGAGCGTCTTGACCACCTCGTCGAGGATCGGGTCGAGTCCCTTGACGTCCTCGAACGAGACCTCGATCTCCTCGGGACGGTAGAGCACGTGGGGCGACCGACCGCTGAGTAGCGGTGCGGCGACGGCCGCGCCGAGGGCCAGCACGATGGCGATCGGGATGAGGTAGATCGGCCAGTCCGGCGGGAGCGTGGGCAGTCGGAAGAAGTCGAACGGGGCCCCAGCGACGATGCGCAACCACAGGTACAGAGCGGGGATGCCGAGGACGACGGCGAGGATGGTCAGTCGACGGCGTCGTGCGGCCTCGCGGAGGAAACCGACGTCGGCGGCCGCCGCCTCTACCAGGCCGCCGCCCAGCCGAGCCGCGACGGACTCGTGCTGTTCGGACACGTCGCCACCCCCCACGAGTGGTCTCGGAACCCGAGGCTACGGCCTAGAACTCTCCGCGTCCATCCGAGCACCGAACGCGAGCAGGGGCGCGAACCGGTGGAGCGCATCTTCGCAGCCAGCGGCGGCTGCGCTACGGTGCCCGAGGTCGGACGAGCACCGGGTGCGTGGAGCGAGGGGTCCCGTGGCCTAGGCTCGGTCCGACGTCCGTCCGCGACGAGGGGTCCGGCCTACCGTGACGCGCAGTCTGCAAGCGCTCTTCATCGCTGCCGCCGCCATCCTGCTGGCTGCGGTGATCGGACTCGGGGTCATGAGCACCGACGACGACGAGCCGACGGCGATCGACACTCCATCGCCCACCGCTACGGTCGAGACGCCAGGTCCTACCGCCACCCTGACGTTCCCGACCGAGACGCCGACGTTGGAACCGACGCCCGGTCCGACGGGCACGGCCACCGAACCGACCCCGGCCACGACCGGCACGTCGCCCACCGTCGGCGGCACCGGCGCCGGTGCGACCGAGCCGACCGCTACCTCAACGCCGACGGGGACGACCGGGACGGCCTCACCGACACCTACCACGACGCCCACCTCGTCACCCACGCCGAGCCCGACGCCCACGGGCACGGCACTGCCGACCACCCCCACCCCCCAGGGCGAGGTCGACGACATGCCCGACACCGGCGGCGGTCTCGCCGCCATCGGGGCGTTCGTCGCCATCGCCGGAGCGCTCGGTGTCGCCCGCCGCAGAGGCTGAGGATCGCCGCCCCGAGCTACCCTCGGGCTTCTGCGCCCGTAGCTCAGTTGGATAGAGCGACGGACTTCTAATCCGTTGGTCGGGGGTTCGAATCCCTCCGGGCGCGCCACCCGAAACCGCCCCTAGCTGCCCGAACTCGTGCGATTACGACGGTATCGCGCTTGAGCGGCCTGGTTGTCCACAGAGCCTCGTGCCAAATCCGTGCCAAACGGCGCCTGGTCGCGTAGCGTCCTCGACGAACATGACGGCGCGGGAAGGTCGACCTCGTGAGCATCCGCAAACTCCCCTCCGGCAGCTACCAGGCGCGGGTCACCATCGACGGCGTCAACCACAGCGGCACGTTCGCGTCGAAGGAGGAGGCCGCCGACTGGCTGGTCGTCACGCGCGCCCGCTCCATCACGGGCGGACTGCCGAAGCGCGTGACGGTGCGCGACTACGCGGAGCGGTGGATGACGACCTACGACGAGGCGCCGTCCTCGACGCGGAAGTGGCACCAGTCGAACCTCGACCTCTACATCGTCCCGGCGCTGGGGCATCGCCGTCTCTCCGACGTCACGCCGACCGACATCTCCCGGATGCTGAACGCCATCCGCAAGTCGGTGTCGGCGGCCAAGGCCGACGCGGTGTACCGCACGTGCTCGGCGCTCTTCAACGCCGCGGTCGCCGACGACGTCACCTCTCGCAGCCCGGTGCGGTCGAAGAAGCATCGACCGCGGCGGCAGCGCCCCGCCCAGGTCGTGCTGGAGCGTTCCCAGGCCCGCGATGTGCTGCTGCAGATGCGAGGGTGGCATCGCGACGTCGCTCTCTTGCAGATGTCTCTCGGTGCTCGGTTCGGCGAGATCGCTGCGCTCACTCCGCACGACCTCGACCTCGGTCGGCGCCGCATCACCATCGCACGCCGCTACTACGACGGCACCGTCCGAGCGACCAAGAACCACCGGTTCCGGACGGTGGATCTTCCGCAGGTGACCCTCAGCACGGTCGAGCGGCTGTGCCGAGAGGCGGGTGACGTCGAACCGATCCCGCCACTCGACGACCGTGAGCACGATGCTCTGCAGTTCATCGGACGGTGGCTGATCCAGACTTCGACGGGGCGACCCGCGAACCACTCCGCCTTCACCAAGGCCCTCTCGAAGGCCTGCTCGGACGCCGGCGCGCCCCGCATCACGTCGCACGGGCTCCGTCACACCTACGTGTCGTGGATGATCGACAAGGGCTACTCGGCAGAGCAGGTCGCGTTCTGGATCGGGGATACGCCCGCGACCGTCCACACCGTGTACGCCCACATGCTCGAGGCCTCGTCGGCACCGGCGGCCGCCGAGATCGACGACGCCCTCCGGGACCTCGCCTGACCCGACGACGACCTAGTCGCCCGCGTATCCCCTCGCGATGCGGCGCAGGTGCTCGTCGAGGACTGCGACCTCCAGCTTCCACCGTGTGCCTAGCCGGACGTGCGGGATGGAGTGCTCGATGATCGCTTGGCGCAGGGTTGGCCACGAGACGCCCACGTACTCCGCCGCCTCCTGCCCGGACAGCCACACGGTCGGAGCGGGGCGTGAGAGGCGCTCGCGTAGCGTCGCCTGCACGCGCTCACGCCGCGAGGCCTCCGCCGGGGCTGTGCTCGACATACCCTCATCCTTCTCGCTGGCACGCATCCCTCACGAGAGAGAAGGCCGTCGGGAGCCTCCGACAGTGACAACGACTTTCGCAATTCGCTTGAACGCCAGATCGCGGACGTCGCCGGCAGCCTCGGCCGACGTGTGATCGATGCTGGGCCGCGAACTGGCAGATGCGCTGTCGGCTGACGCCGACCTCGCGTCGCGACGAAGTGACGCCCGCCATCAGCCGAACTCATATCGAACCCGGGCGCTCGTGCGCACGTGCTCGTACGCTTCAGGTGGTGCCGCAGGACCCAGCTGTCGCTCCGCTTCACTCAGGGCCAACAGGTACGCCTTTCGGTCGTAGAGGTTGAGCGCCAGCACGAACTCCGACGCACGGACGAGATGGTCGACGCGGAGCGAGACTTCTGCGCCGGTGACCAGGCGGTACCAGCGAGCGTGGATGTCTGCGACATGGTCCAGAAGTGTCTGGACGTGCACCTCGGTCACAGCCGGCTTGTCCTGTGGGTCTCGGTGCGCCACGATGCGTGTGGCGAGAACCCGGATCTCGCGACCTGCGACCTCGAGCTGTTCCAGGCTCTCCTCGACTGCAGCAGGGTCCAGTTGCAGCCCCGACGCGCCTATGAGACCGACGGACTCCAGATCAGCTCGTGCGAGCTGTTCCAGCTCTCCCCTCACGTAGTCGTTGGCGTGCTGGGCTCGGGCTTGCACAACCCAGTCGTCGGTTACGTGCTGGGCGTTATCGCGAAGGAGTTGGAGGGCACGGACGAGGCTGACGGCCCGCCCATCCTTATCCAGTAGACGGCGGCAGCCCGCCAGGATCGAGTCCCGATACCACACCTCGATCCAAGGCGCCACCCGGTAGCGAGCTAGGGGACCACGTAGCTCGTCCCACAGCAGCCGGGAGGCACGCTGCTGCACGATCTCGGACAGCCAGAGTTCCTCGAGCATCTCCGCAGCGCGACCTACCTGCTCCAGACTCACGGTGCCTCCCTTCGCTGTCCACGTAAGGTCGACGCGGCGGCTCTACCACGCACCGCGGGTTCCCTCGGCACCGAAGTCACGTCGACCCCGTCCCGTCACTCGGCGTCGGCGCTTCCTCCTCGAGGGGCATCCGGCCCTGGTCCCTCGATGTGGTCGCGGAGAGCCTTGACGCGCGCGGGCAGGATCAGGAGGTACTGCACCAGCGCTTCCAGTAGCTCCAGAGCGTCCCGGGCGAGTCGCGCGTCGGCGGGTTTCCGTAGGTCGAGGTGTGACCCGAGGTTGCCGCCGTCCTTGACCGCCTCCGCTGTCGCGACGAGTGGATCACCGAGACCGTCGAAGTTGGCCAACAACTTGAGGAGGTTGCCCAGCGGAGCGTGATCATCGTCCTTGGTGCTGAGAACGGAGCGGACCACGCCTTCCAGTGTCCGTCGCGTCTGGACGAGTGCGCTACTCCACCGCTGGTCGACCACGTTGGCCACCGCCTCTGCGTACGCCTCGGCGAGCAACGCGTTCTGGTCCTGCAGCGCCTCGATGACATCCCCACGCAACTGCACCGTCCCGGGCGGGTCGGGGTGCATCCAGACCCACTCGTCGGAACCGGGCGCTCCCGTCACGTAGAACTTCACGACCTGTCGGCAGCCCGGGCAGTTGGTCGCCTTCGCGGGGCGGTTGGCATCCGCCACCTCGAGGCCCACATCGAACCATGCGAACCCGCCACAGTGCGGGCATGTGGTGCCGATTGGCGGTCCCCGCCTCTTCGCCGATCTGCTCGTCACCTGTATCCGAGGTTGGTGCAACCGTTCCTCCGCGCTCGCTGCGACAGACTGTACGACTCGGACGAGGCCTAACGAGGGATCCAGCCAGTGAGTTCAGGGCTCGAGGCGGCATGCCCAACCTCAGGACGCCTTGCCTAGCGGCAGTCGGCATCGGGAAAGCTCGTCGGGCCTCCATCAACCGTGCTCAACCTTCCTGTCACTCGACCCGGTCCAGTTTGGCTTCATCCTGCTCCATCGCACGCCGGTCCATAGTCTGCGCACGACGGTCTGATGGAGGAGGCTCGTTGGTCGCCGGGGAGGACGGCTACCTGCACCCGGAGCAGAAGGCGCGCGTCCGCATCGACGAGATGCTGGAGGCCGCCGGCTGGGTGGTGCAGGACTACCGGTCCATCAACCTCTACGCGGGTGTGGGTGTCGCTGTCCGAGAACTCGTGACCACCGCCGGACCCGCCGACTACGTCCTCTTCATCAACCGCCAAGCGGTCGGTGTCATCGAGGCCAAGAAGGCAGGCACGACCCTCTCCGGCGTCGAGTGGCAGACGGTCAAGTACCAGACACACATCCCTGACGAGCTACCCGCTCTGCTCGTCGACGGGTACCTGCCCTACGGCTACGAGTCAACCGGCATCGAAACCTGGTTCACCTGTCGCTTCGACCCGGAGCCGACCGCCCGGCAGGTCTTCTGGTTCCATCGCCCGGAGTCGCTGGACGGCGAGCTGTCCGAGTGGTCGCACCACGGGACCGGGTCGCTTCGCGCGCGGCTCCGAGAGCTGCCGCCGCTGGACACCGACCCGTGGTGGCTTCGGGACGCGCAGGCCGAGGCCATCCGCAATGTGGAGGCGTCGCTGAAGGCGGGTCGTCCTCGTGCGCTGATCCAGATGGCTACCGGATCCGGGAAGACGTTCTGTGCGGTCAACATCGCCGAGCGTCTCCTGGACCACAAGAAGGGCGCGCGGGCAACTCGCGTCCTGTTCCTGGTCGACCGAGCGAACCTCGGCAGGCAGACCCTCAAGGAGTTCCAGGGGTTCGACGTTCCGGGGTCAGGCCGCAAGTTCACCGAGCTGTACAACGTGCAGCAGCTGACGCACAACCGGATCGACCCGGTCGCCAGCGTCTGCATCAGCACCATCCAGCGCCTGTACTCGATGCTCCGGGGTGATCCCGATCTCGACGAGGCGATCGATGAGGTCTCGGGGTTCGAGCTGGCTCCCGAGCAGCCGGTAGAGGTCGACTACAACCCCGACATCCCCATCGAGACGTTCGACGTCATCATCGTCGACGAGTGTCACCGCTCTATCTACGGCGTGTGGCGTCAGGTCCTGGAGTACTTCGACGCGTTCCTCGTAGGCCTCACAGCCACGCCCGGCAAGCAGACGTTCGGCTTCTTCAACAAGAATCTCGTCATGGAGTACGGCTTCCCGCAAGCGGTTGCCGACGGGGTGAACGTGGACTTCGACGTCTTCCGGATCTCCACCGAGATCAGTGAACGTGGAGCCACCATCGAGGCCGGCTACGTCACGACCTTCCGGCATCGGGAGACCCGCCAGGAACGGCTTGAGGTGGTGGACGAGGACCTCCAGTACGCCGAGTCCGAGCTCGACCGAAGAGTCGTAGCCAAGGACCAAATCCGCACTATCGTTCGCACGCTGAGAGGCAACCTCCCGGCCATCTTCCCCGACCGCGAGACCGACGAACACGGACGGCTCAGGCACATCCCGAAGACGCTTATCTTCGCCAAGACCGACAGCCACGCCGAGGACATCGTGCGGGTCGTGCGGGAGGAGTTCGACAAGGGCAACGACGTGATCGCCAAGATCACCTACAAGGCCTCGGACGGCAACAAGCCCGAAGATCTGCTCTCGGCGTTCCGCACCGGCTACAACCCGCGCATCGCCGTGACAGTGGACATGATCGCCACCGGCACCGACGTGAAGCCGATCGAGATGGTCGTGTTCATGCGCATAGTCAGGTCTCGCAACTTCTTCGAGCAGATGAAGGGGCGGGGCACGCGCACCATCGCCGACACCGACCTGCAGGTCGTGACGCCCGACGCTGGCCACAAGGACCGGTTCGTGCTCGTCGACGCCGTCGGCGTGACCGAGACCAAGTTGCTCGAGACCACGCCGCTGGAACGCAAGCGGGGCGTGAAGCTGGAGAAACTGCTCCACCAGATCAGCCTCGGCCAGATCTCCGAGGACGCTGTCTCGAGCCTCGCCTCTCGGCTCGCCCGCATCGATGCTCGCATCACCGCCGCCGACCGGGCTCGCCTCGAAGAGACCGCAGGCACCAGCCTCGACGACATCAAGCACGCGCTCGTTGAGGCCATCGATCCCGACATCCAGGTCGCTGCCGCCCAGCGAGCCACCGGCAAGGACGAACCCGACGCGGACGACGTCGCTGTCGCCCGTACCAAGCTGCTCGAAGCCGCTGTCCAGCCGCTCGCCTCGAACCCGTCACTTCGAGAGCAGCTCGTCCACGTACAGCGCAGTTTCGAGCAAGTTATCGACGAGGTCAGCACCGACACCGTCACCCGCGCCGAGTTCGCCGTCGACGCCAAAGCCCGTGCCGCCCACACCATCGAGTCGTTCCGCGAGTTCCTGGAGGAGCACAAGGACGAGATCACCGCCCTCCAGGTCCTATACAGCAAGCCCTACGCTCAGCGGCTCACGTACCGCGACATCAAGGAACTGGCCGACGCCATCAGGCGACCGCCCCATGCGTGGACTGCCGAGCGGCTGTGGGAGGCGTACGAGACCCTCGACGCCACGAAGGTCCGCGGCTCAGCTGGCACCGTGCTCACCAACATCGTCTCCCTCGTTCGCTACACCCTCGCCCTTGACGACGAGCTCATCCCGTACCCCGATCGCGTGACCGAACGCTTTGAGACCTGGCTGCTCCAACAGCAGAACGCTGGCCGCGCCTTCACCACCGAACAAATCGAGTGGCTCCGACTCATCCGCGACCACCTCGCCGCCAGCCTCAGCATCGAACCCATCGAGTTCCAAGGCCCGCCCTTCAGCCAGCGCGGCGGCCTTGGCAAGGCACGCGAACTGTTCGGCGACGAGCTGAGAGTGCTGCTTGACGAGATCACGGAAGCGGTTGCGGCATGAACGATCTTCCGATGGGCTGGGAGTGGTCGAGCCTCGGCGAGATTGGCAAGTACATCAACGGCCGCGGCTTCAAGAAGACCGAGTGGCGCGAGTCCGGCCGACCGATCATCCGCATCCAGAACCTCACAGGAACCAGCGACGCTTTCAACTACTTCCAGGGCGAGGCTGACGAACGCCACATCGTCCGGGACGGCGATCTACTCGTCTCCTGGGCTGCGACGCTTGGAGTCTTCGTATGGCGGGGTCCAGAGGCGGTACTCAACCAGCACATCTTCAAGGTCGTCTCCTACGTGGACCCACGCTTCCATCGGCACCTGCTCGAGCACGTTCTCGGGGACCTGCAACGGCAGACGCACGGGTCGGGCATGGTCCACATCACAAAGAAGCGGTTCGATGCGACGCCAATCCCAGTGCCACCGCTGAATGAGCAGGAGCGGATCGTCGCGGCGATCGAGGAGCATCTGTCAGTCTTGGATCGAGCGTCGCTTACGACGAGTGCAGTGGCGGCGCGACTGCCTCGCCTGCTGGACGCGACCACGCGCCGACTTATCCACGGCCACGGCCCTTCGGGAGAGGCCGAGTTCTCCCAAGACCCCGGGCACCCGTTGCCCGAGGGGTGGTCGTGGAAGCGTCTTTCCGATCTCGGCGAGATGGGAAGGGGCAAGTCAAAGCATCGACCGCGCAACGATCCCATTCTCTATGGCGGCCCATATCCCTTCATTCAAACCGGCGATGTAGCGGCCGCACAGGGTGTGCTAAAGGAGTACAGGAAGACGTATTCAGAAGCGGGGCTGGCTCAGAGCCGGCTCTGGCCTGCCGGCACCGTGCTCATCACGATCGCAGCCAACATCGCCGACTCGGCGATCCTCGGGCTCGACGCCTGTTTTCCCGACAGCGTGGTCGGCCTGATTCCCGACGTGACAGGCGTCCGAGCGGAATGGGTCGAGTACTTCCTACGAGTCGAGCAGGAGCGCTTGGAACGATTCGCGCCAGCGACGGCGCAGAAGAACATCAACCTCAGGACTCTCCGGGCGGTGGTTGTCCCCGTTCCACCTCTGGTCGAGCAAGATCGAATCCTAGACGAGCTCGACACGTGGTCGACGACGGTGTCGGCCCTGTCGAAGTCCCTTGCTCGCACGAAGCGGCGTGCCGCCAAAGCGCGCCGTTCGATCGTTGCTAGCGCGTTCTCAGGTCGGCTCGTTCAGCAGGATCCCTCAGACGAGCAGGCGAGCGAGCTGCTCAAACACATCCGTGCCGAGAAGCCGGTGAAGAAGCGTCAATCGAAGACGAAGGTGTCATCGTGAGCGACTCGAAGGCGCTCGTCGACAAGCTTTGGAACTACTGCAACATCCTGCGGGATGACGGGCTGTCGTACGGAGACTACTTGGAGCAGCTCACCTACCTGCTGTTCCTGAAGATGGCCGAGGAGCAGCGCCAGCTCGGCCTCGACCGGATCGTGCCGGAGGATCTCGACTGGCCGTCGCTGCTGGAGCTGAAGGGTGAGGCGCTCGAGGCGCACTACATCACGATCCTCAACGAACTCGGCCGCAATGGCGACATGCTGGGCGTGGTCTTCCGCAAGGCCCAGAACCGCATCCAGGACCCGGCCAAGCTGGAACGGCTCATCAAGGACCTCATCGACGGCCAGGAGTGGATGACCCTCGGCGCGGACGTGAAGGGCGACGCGTACGAGGGTCTGCTGGAGAAGAACGCGGCCGACACGAAGTCCGGCGCCGGCCAGTACTTCACACCTCGGGCGTTGATCTCCGCCATGGTCGAGGTGATGCGGCCGAGCCCGGACATGCGGATTTGCGACCCGGCGTGCGGCACGGGCGGATTCTTCCTCGCCGCCTACGAGTACATCGTGGGCCACCACCCCCACCTCGACCCCGACCAGAAGAAGCACCTACGCTCAGGCGCGTTCACCGGCTGGGAGATCGTCGACAACACCGCCAGGCTGTGTGCGATGAACCTGCTGCTGCACGGCATCGAGTCACCCGACTCGGACAGTCCGATCTATGTCGACGACGCACTGAGAGCCGATCCGGGTGAGCGGTTCGACATGGTGCTGACCAACCCACCGTTCGGGAAGAAGTCGTCGGTCACGATCGTCAACGCCGAGGGCAAGGCTGAGCGCCAGTCGATGACGGTGGTGCGAGACGACTTCTGGGCGTCGACGTCGAACAAGCAGCTCAACTTCCTCCAGCACGTCAAGACGCTGCTCAAGGTTGAAGGCTCGGCGGCGATCGTCGTGCCGGACAACGTGCTCTTCGAGGGCGGCGCCGGCGAGACCATCCGCCGGCGGCTCCTGCACGAGTGCGATGTCCACACCCTCCTCCGCCTGCCGACGGGGATCTTCTACGCCCAGGGTGTGAAGGCGAACGTCCTGTTCTTCGACCGCAAGCCGGGCTCCGACACGCCCTGGACGAAGGAGCTGTGGATCTACGACCTGCGCACGAACATGCACTTCACGCTCAAGACGAACCCACTCAGCCGCTCCGACCTCGACGACTTCGTTGACTGCTACCAGGCCGACGACCGCTCGAAGCGCGAGGAGTCCGAGCGGTTCAAGCGCTTCATGTACGAGGAGCTCGTGGCAAAGGACAAGGCCAGCCTCGACATCTTCTGGCTCCGCGACGAGAGTCTCGAGGACGTCGACAACCTCCCGCCACCGGGCGTCATCGCCGCCGAGATCGTGGAGGACCTGGAGGCAGCGCTCGCCGAGTTCTCAGAGCTGGCGGAGTCTCTCGCTGATGTCGGGGGAACTGGGGCTGACTGACCCGGCGGAGCCGCGTTGCGCCCGCCGCTCACCGAACCAGCGGAAACCCTCACCGAGGCGACACGGTCAGTGATGTGGCCGAGGCGCACGGTGTCGTGCGCACATCGCCATCACCGCGCGATCGTCTCTGATCGGTTCGACCGTCCGCGATGCCAGCTGGCCTTCCGGTGCTCAGAAAGGTGGGTCTGCAGCCGAGTTCGTGATGAAGCGGTCACCCGACCGACGGCGCGGAAAGCCGCGAGATGTTGCCTTTCGGGGCGTGAAAGGCCACTTCCTGAGAGGTCCGTGAAAGGGTGGGCCTGCACCGTCCTCGCGTCGCCTGATGCGAGGAGGAGCCGATGGGAACCGACACCGTCATCACCTTGTTCGACGAGCTGGATCAGGACTGGTCGCGGCAGATGGCCCGAGGGGAAGGCGCCAGAGCCCTCACGGGATGGCGGCAGCGGGAGCCGCGCCTCGGCGGGTTCGACAGCGTGCAGCAGCTCATGCGCTTCCTGGGCGATCGTCGGCAGGACCCCGAAGACCAAAGCGACGTGTTGCTGTCGCTGCTCGAAATCGGTCGTGGCGACGCCCTCGCGCTGAGGCTCGTGCTCCAGCGCTTCGTGCCCGCCTTGAAGCGCATCGCGTCGTGGGACGTCCCGTTCACGCAGCCCGACTGGAACGCCCGGGTTGTCTCCGCTGCCTACGACGTCATCGCTAGCTATCCGGTCGAGGATCGCCCGCGCGCCGTCTCAGTGAACATCGTGTGGGACATCCGCAAGCGCTTGTTCTCGGAGCTGGACTCCCATCGCTGCACGCAGGCGGAGCTGCTTGGCGACCTCCCCGAGAACGTGTTCGTGGCGCCGGACCCCAGCCAAGCCGTCGAGGCCGCGGCCATGCTGCGGTGGGCGGTTCGGCGTGCACGTGTCGCGCCCAAGGACGCCTTCCTGATCGCCGTCACGCGCGTCGCCGGCGTCCCACTGACAGAGGTTGCCGCGAAAGAAGGTGTCCCCTGCACGCGTCTGCGTCAGCAGCGTCTGCGGGTCGAGCGGCAGATGCGCCGAGTGCTGTCCGCGGCATGAGCCCCCACGGTTCGAATCCAGGTCAGCCCTCGTCCTCCGAGCACATCAATGACGAGCCAACAGGCACGGACGGGTCAGACCGCGTAGCCGCCCTCCTGGAGATGCTTGACGAGTGGGTCCTCGAGCGGGTGAGGACCGACCCAGACGCCAGCGACCTCCTCGGGCGTCGTGCGCAGCAGGCTCGACGACAGGCGTGGGCTCGACAGCGGGCGGCCAGGGATCGGGCCGACGCCGTCTACGAGGAACAGCAGATGCGCTCCTCAGATTGGGGAGCCGTCCTGTCCGACGCGCTCGATGACGCCCAGCTCACGCTGGCCGTCGAACGGGTGACGACGCCGGTCGCCGGCATCGACCGACGATCCGTACCGGTCGTCAGGGCGCAGCTGCTCGCGTGGGCCGTGGCCGTGCACGCCCAGCATCCGGATCAGTTCTTGCGTCTGGCCCTGGGGGCGGACCTCGAGGACGGGCCGAGCCCACCGGCGAATCTCGAGGAGGGCCTGCCTGAGCCACCGCCAGCCGAGGACCTCGACGACGACCTCAACGCACGGATCGCAGTGGTGCTTCGACGCCGCCCTGATGTCGCCTTCGAGGCCGTAGCGCCACCCCATGGGGACGGGCCCGCCCTGGAACGGAGCCTCGACCGCTCGCTGAGCCCATGACAGGAGTCCCCATGCAAACCACATCGAACCTCACTGGGGCGGACAGTCCTCCAGCGGCCGCGACAGACGAGGCAACGGCTGTCACCCGTTCGGCCCGGCTCTGTTGGCACGCCGCACAGATCTGTGACGTTCTCCGAGGCGCCCTGGAGGCGCTCCACGCCGCGCTCAACCAGGTCGGCGAGCACACGGACGAGATCATCGGCCTGGCCCTCGACATCGGTCTCGCCATCGATGCGCTGACCGTGCCCGTCCCGGCACCCCCAGAAGGGAACGGACAGTGAGTGCACCGCACAAGACACCCGCGTTCCGCAACTCAGCCGAGTACCTGGTCGCCATCACCATCCGCGTTGAAGGCGGCGCACGGCGACAGACCGCACATAGGCGGGCGGAGATCATCGCAGAACGTCTCGCCAACGCAGCAAGCCGAGCGGCTCACGTCGTCGAGGTCACCGCCACCGCGGGCCCATCCCATGACGGGACCGGGTCGTTCGCGGAGCGGGTCCGCTTCTCGGCCGCGAACACCGGCCGTGGCACCTCAGCCGAGCCGGACAAGCTCGACCGCTACCTCGACCCCGAGTTCGAGCTCGCGCTCGCGTCTCTGGCAGAGGCCAAAGCCCAGGACACTGCTCTCCGCGAGGCAGACCGCGAACGGCGCCGCTCCCTGGGTTGCCTCAAGGCCTTCCGTGTCGGCTCGGAGGACGTCGCGCGCTGCGCCTGCGTGTACTGCGCCCCGGACGACCACGAGCAGCAGCTGTGGCTCGCGGAAGCCGGCCAGGTCAACGTGCTGCGACCCCCCCGTTGCATCTGCGGCCGCCCCGTCCCACTACCTGGGAACCGCTGCGCACGACGTCACGACCACGAATTGGTCGTGCTCGAAGGAGACCCTGACTCGCTTCGACGGCTGGCACGAGGCTCGGGGCGCGACACGCCCGAACGCGACCAGCAGCCGCGTCGACCCGATGGTCCCGATCTCGCCCCGCCCGGGCGCTGAGCCATCCGAGGGAGTTCGCCATGACGCGGCACGTGCTCTGCAGCGAAGACCCGGACCCCACGTTCCGCCAGGTGTCATCGCGGCCCCTGCGCGCCCAGCACCTTCTACGTGGGCCCGGAACGACCTCGGCCGTGCTCGCGGCGTCACCTTTCCCCACCCCCCAGCGCGCTCACAGACTTGCACTGGCGTGCAGGCCCGCCCGGCGCCCCTCCCGTGGACCTGGGGGTGGCGCGTGCTGAACGTCGGCAAACTCGCCTCCGGAGGCGAGGACTACTACCTCTCGCAGGTCGCGACCAGCGTCGAGGAGTACTACACCGGCGAGGGCGAGGCTCCCGGACGCTGGCTCGGCCGCGCATCGCCACGCCTGGGGCTGTCCGGCGAGGTCGATGCCGACGAGCTGCGGGCTGTCCTGGGCGGTCGTGACCCCACCACCGGCGAGGCCCTGCTCTCGCGTCCGCGTAAGGTGCCCGGCTTCGACCTGACGTTCCGAGCGCCCAAGTCGGTGTCACTGGCGTGGGCGCTCTCGGACGTCGAGACCTCACGGGAGGTTCGCCGCGCCCACGAAGCGGCGGTCGCCGCGGCCGTCGACTATCTGGAGCGGCATGCCGCCTTCACACGCCGAGGCGCTGGAGGCGCCGAGCGCGTCCCCGTCGAGGGCTTCGTGGGCGCGGGCTTCCGCCACCGCGCCTCGCGGGCGCACGATCCCCTCTTGCACACGCACGTCCTGGTGCCCAACCTCGTCTACACCCCCGACGACGACACCTGGCGCACGCTCGACGGTCGCCAGCTGTACCTGCACGCCAAGACCGCCGGCTACCTCTACCAAGCCCACCTCCGCCACGAGCTGACCCGCCGCCTTGGCACCGACTGGGGACCCGTCCGCAACGGCTACGCCGACATCGACGGCGTGCCACGCGACGTCATCGAGGCCTTCAGCCGCCGTCGCTCACAGATCCTCGACGAGCTGGAGCGAGTCGGACAGTCGTCCGCCCGTGCCGCACAGGTCGCCACCCTGGCGACCCGCCCGACGAAGACAGCGGAGCCTGCCGGTCTCCGCGAGCAGTGGCAGCGCCGTGCCGCCCAGCTCGACTTCGACGACGAATCCGTCGCAGATCTCACGGGTCGGACCACGCCTCCCCAGCCGGACAGGTCGTCGTTGCGGATGGCCGCCGAAGATCTTCTCAGCGAGCAGGGCCTCACCGCACGCGCCTCGACGTTCACGCGTCGCGACGCACTCCAAGCTTGGTGCCTGAAGCTCCCCCTCGGAGCGGAGGTCGCCGACATCGAGCGGCTGGCCGACCACTTGCTGGAGGGCGAGGCCAGGACGGTGCGGCTGTCCAGCCACGGCAGTGACGTCCGTCACCTGGCGAGCGCAGGCATCCGACTGCGCGACGGTCGCCTCGTCGCCGTCACCGAGCGGCGCTATTCCACCCTCGAGCTTCTCGCTCTGGAGCAGCAGCTCGTCGAGCAGGCCGTCGCCCGGCGGGACGCTGGCGTGGCAACCGTGGACCCGGCGGAGGTCGAGCGCTGCCTGGCAGGTCGGTCCTGGCTGTCCGACCAGCAGGCAGAAGCCGTCCACCACCTGACACAGTCGGGAGACGGGGTGGCTGTCGTCGTTGGTCGCGCCGGGTCGGGCAAGACCTCGATGCTGGGCGCCGCACGTGCCGCGTGGGAACGCGCTGGCATCCCGGTGGTGGGGTGCGCGCTGGCGGCTCGTGCCGCGCTCGAGCTGCAGAACGGCGCGGCTATCCCGTCGATGACGATCGCGCGCCTGCTCGCCGACATCCAGCGACCGGGCGGCGGCCTCCCGGCAGGCGGCGTGCTCGTGATCGACGAGGCGGCCATGGTCGGCACCCGCACTTTGGCGCGCTTCCTCGACGAGGCCAACCAGATCGGCACGAAGGTCGTCCTCGTCGGCGACCACCACCAGCTGCCCGAGATCGACGCCGGCGGCGCCTTCGCAGGACTGGTCAACCGCCTTCCCGCCATCGAACTGACGGACAACCGCCGACAACAGCAGGCCTGGGAACGCGACGCCCTCGACGAGCTGCGCGACGGGAACGTCCGAGACGCCCTGGACGCCTACCTCCTCCACGATCGAGTGGTCGTCGGAGACACCGCCGCTGCGCTGCGAGAGCAGCTCGTCGGCGACTGGTGGCAGGCGGTCGCCGAGTTCGGCGACGACGCCCTGATGATCGCTGCCCGCCGCGTCGACATCGACGACCTGAACGCCCGTGCGCGCGAACACTTGACCGCCGCCGGCGAACTCCACGGGCCCGCGCTCATCGCAGCGGGGCGCGAGTTCCACCGCGGCGACCGCATCCTGTGCCTGCGCAACCACCGCTCCGTCGGAGTTCTCAACGGCACGCGCGGCACCGTCACCCGCATCGACCACATCCCCCGCAGCTTGACCTTCACCCGCGACGACACCGGCGAGTCCGTCGTATTGCCGACGGACTACCTGGACGCCGGCTGGGTCGACCATGGCTACGCGCTCACCGCGCACAAGGCACAGGGCCTGACCTGCGAAGCCACGTTCGTCCTGGCCGACCAGACCATCTACCGCGAGTGGGGTTACGTGGCCTTGTCGCGTGGCCGTCAGCTCAACCGCCTCTACGTCGTCGAGGACCCACAGGATCCCGATCCGCCCGACGACCCGACGCATCCACAGACACTGCAAGGCGAAGACCGTCCCGCCGAAGTGCGTGTGGCTGCCGAACTCCGGCGCAGCCACCAGCAGGTCTGCGCGATCGAGCACCTCCCCGAGGCCTCACACGAAGCCGTCGGTGAGACCCACGCTGCCGAGTTCGATCCGCCCTCCTACATCACGCGTGTTCTCGGAGCCCGGCCTTCGCACGCTGGTAAACGACGGATCTGGCGTGAGGCCGTTTCCGCTGTCGAGGCATACCGCGAAGCCCAGGCGGTGACCGACAACGAGCAGCCCCTCGGCCCTCGACCCGACGCGCCGAGGGAGCGGGAGTCGTACAACGCGGCGCTCCGCCAGCTTCTACACGCTCGTCGTCAGATCCAACCGGTCCGAGAGGCGGGTCCTGACCAGGCCCGCGACCTCGGCGTCGGTCTGGCCTGAAGGGAGACACCGTGCCGACCAGGCAGTTCACCGACGCTCAGCTCCGCGCCGTGCTGAGGCAGATCGCGAGGACCTACCTCGAGGTCGAGCGCGGCCTACGACCACCGGACCACTTAGCCGCCTTCTTGATCGACGCCGAGTACCAGCGTCACCGCAAACGACCCCAAGAGCTGGTCGCGTCCGCGGGCCCCGTCATGCGGGAGGACATCGGTCGCATCCACCTCGAACGCCGGACCGCGGGAAGCATCACCGCGACCATCGTCGCCCGCCACTACGAGAAACGTCGGGGCGCGCTCATGGTCGGACTCCGGGAGGGCAGTGGCGGATGGAGGGTCTCCCAACTCACGTGGCTCGAGCGCCTACCCGTCGTCTCCAGCCGGGGCGAGGTGCAGCCACCCGAGCCCGACGACTTCGACCGTCGCCTCCAGGACGTCGAGCGGGAACTCAGGCTCGTCACTGCGGCCCATAAGGCGGCGACGCGATGGGTCGAGGAGCTGCAGGCTGATGCCACGGTGGACAAGCGACCTGGTGCGCTCCTGCGGGCTCGCGAGCAGACGGCGAGATGGTCCGACCGCGTAGACGAGCTCGAACGGGAGATCGGGATCATGAAGGCAACAGAGCAGCTGCGTCGGACGCTCGATGAGGGAGGCGCCGAGAGCGCGCCAGCACCGCTGACCGACGACCCAGTGCTGGGCACGCTAGGCCCACGACCCGACCACGAGCGTTGGGCAAAGATCTGGGACGAGACCGTCGACGAACTCAACCGCTACAGGGAACGCTGGAACATCGCCGCCACGGACGACCCTTTAGGTGACGTGCCGGAAGACTCGGAGCAGATGAGACAGCGGGAACTACTGACCCAACTCCTCCGGGCCGTCGTCCCGTGGCTCGAACACGGCCGCCGAAGCACGCGCGAGGCACCGTCGGTCCACATGACGGTCGAGCACGCGCCGGCGCCGGGTTTCGGGCTCGAGGCGTAGCGAAACGTAATTGACGCCACTGATCATGCCGTTTGACAGGCGGATGAGGCTCACGTCGATGACTTCTTCGTCGACCGTACTGCTGTACTCAGGACGATTTGTTACATCGAACCGAGTCCACTTGCCGGAGCGTTCGACGTAGTCTCGATTCTCGGGTGAGAATTCGCCCGAGAAGGGATCCCTCCACGGCGATGACCTTACCCTCAGGCTGGATCCGTCCGGATCGCCATCGAGGAATAGCGTGGTTACATCGGAGAAGTGGAGTTCGATCGCGCCTCTCGACTCGTCTACATCGCCACGGTACACGTAGAAGGTCCTATGGACGCTGGTGATGACTCGCCCATGTAGCTCCATCAGAGTCTCCGAAGCTTCCTTCGTCATTGGAGTCGACCTGCACTCTGATACCAAGCGTCGATGTGGCCTCCACGAAGGATGGTGACGAAGTTGCCCGAGCCATCCGTGACCACGACGTCGGGGCCCTTGCGGAAGAAGCAGTAGTCGGCGCCTCCGCCACCCTCGGGGTGCCAAGAACCCTGACGAACCTCGTCTGCGTTAGCGTGGATGTTGAGTATCTCCAAGCGTATGAACTCGCGGGCGTAGGTCACGAGTCCCGTCAGGCCGGCAGGATGTTCCCGAACTGACAACAGCCAGGAGTCCGCGTCATTCCCTCTCAGGACGCATCGTCAATCATGCTGCAGCGTGGACGGGTCGATGGGAGCGGGAGAGGAATGTCTAATAGCGTCGCCCAGTACTGAGTAGGCGTCTTCAAGCACTCTCTGGGCCTCTCGTTCTGAAAGGCCGCCGCTCAGGTCCGCCACAACGAGAATGCCACTGGGGACGAATAGGCCACTCGTGGCTCGGGCACCCATTCGATCTACGAGGCCGAGGGCATCTCGCAGGTCCCGAGAAGGTTGTCGTTCCGTGACCAGGAGCCCACATGTCTCTTGGATCTCCTCTGTCACGCGGTGCGCCCAATCATCGAAATCGGCGCGCGTGAGGTCCTCCGGTCCGCCGAATGAAGAAACTACGTCGACCACAACGTCACGCTCATCGATCGTGATCCCTTCAAAGTCAATGTCCCGGATGGCTGAGACCTCCATGCTGGCCGAGAACCAGCCCTGCTCGGAGAGACCAGCTAGGAACTTCTCGTAGGCTTGATGTCTCGTCCATGCGTCCGCAGAGTCCATCGTGATCGGAGGCGCAGGTTTAGGGTATTTGGCGGCCTCGGACTCAAGTGTGTCGAGGATGCGACGCAGTCCTCCTCGCTTGCCAGGTCGCATGTCGGCGTACAGTCGACCCGCGAGTTCAGCCGGAACTTCAACATCATCGATGAGAACTGGCAAGACTCGGCAGTGTCCCTTGATCATGCGTTCGGTGGCAATGTCCAACTCATATTGGAGCCATTGCGACTCCAATGACGCTTTCGAAACGACGACCAGGACGATCTTGGCGGTCTTCACGCCCTCCGAGACCCTACCGGCCAGCGCATCACCGACTGCGATCTCCTTCTCATCGAGCCAAGTGTCGTATCCCCCGGCTCGAAGGCGCTTCTCTAGTCGCCGAACCTTGGGTTTATCTGCGGATGAGTGAGAGATGAACAACTTTCCGAGCGCCTGCTTGCCCCACGCCATGTGGTTCGTCCCCCTTCAAGTTGATTGTGTCTAGAAGGGTAGGTCGTCGCCGCTGGGCTAGGGCGGCGGCACGTTCGTGAGCTGTTCCTACGGCGACGGGTCGCCGTCTGGTGGCGGAGGCGGCGGAGGCGATGCAGGTGGAGCCGCGAGCGGGGTGTTACGTGGGGGCCGTCCCCAGCCCCGTCCCCACGGAGGTCTGCCGTCTCGTTGTGCTGGGCGACAGGGCGAGCCCGAGCCAGCAGCTCGTCGAACGTGATGATGTCCACGTCGCTGATGGAGCGGCGTATGGATTCCGTCAGGTCCCCGCCGGTGCGACCTTCACGGCCCCAAGGACGTTGCGCCTCTGCGCGTCCCTGAGTAGGTCAAGAAGCCCCGCAACCTGGTCGTCGGCGACCACCAGTGGGACGCGTTCGCCGGGCACACTGATGTTGTCGAAAACCCGTGAGGAAGGGAACTATGCGCCAGAAGTTCTCGTTCGTCCTGGCGGCCGCTACCGTCGACCATGGCCGCATAGCCCCGGGGTCCGGCCCGTCGGGGAAGGCGTGGCCGCCTTGGCCGAGGCGACGGGGTGATTGAGTGACGACTGTTGATGTACAGCTCCGTAATGCGGACGACGCGATCTGTTCGAACATCGAATTGCTCGCCGATCAGCGGGCGCTCCTGTCGGGGAATGTCCTGTCGCACCTTCGCAACCTCGTCGAGGCAGCGGCGATGCGGCTACACGTCGGTTCGCCCGGCGCAGACTTCACTTACGACGCGGTCGGACACGCCATCGCCTTCGTCAAGACCCGAGCGAACCTGAACTTCCTCGGCAGGTTCCACAAGCTGCTCCAGAAGAGCACCTCGCACTACACGCCTGACAGGGATGCGTCTGAACGGTTGATGCTCAAGTACTACGAGTACCTGCTGCAGTTGCGCACCCTGCTGGCAGACGAGTGCGGGGTCGCCGTGCTGGCCAACCTCGAGGAGTTCCCACTCGACACCGACCCTGCGCTGCGTGAGTACCACGACCGGATCGCGGCGCGGGTGAACGAGCCCGCCCGCCAACTCGACGACGGCTCACCGCGCCGCTACTACATCCACAAGACGCGGCCGTTCTTCGTCGACGGGCGCATCTACTACGAGGTGACGTGCTACCCGGCTGTGAATAGGGTCAGCAAGTTCGACCGCATCGTTGCGTTCACCGACATCGCCATGACCGACAAGTACTCGGCATTGCTGACGTTCCAGCACGACCACATCGAGATGTTCGGCCAGCAGCTTCCCATCACGATCGTGCGCGACTGGAAGGTGTCGATTCGACCGTGCGAGTTCAACAACTTTGCGAAGCTGCTGGGGATAAGGGTGAACGTCAGCACCTCGTCGGCCGAGTACCGCTTCCTGATGCGTGCGTTGACGGTCGGATCGTCCAACTTGCTCGACCTGATCGACACCTCAGATGAGGGGTACTCGCAGATCAGAAGTAGGGGCACTGAGAGGACGCGCACACCGGCGATCTTCCCGATCATCGACAAGGCACGACAGATCATCATGTCTGCGTCGCCGGGCCACAACGTGCTCAGGTACCTGCTGCTGCGAATGAACAATCAGATCATCAAGCCCCAGTACTCCGCGGACGGCTGCCGCCTGTTGTCCGGCCTGAACCTCGACTTCGGCTGCATCCCGTTCGACACGATGCCGTTCTGCACCTCTCCAAGGGGACACAACCCCAGCTACTGGGATCTCATGGAGGCCCTGGACCCGGCGCGCCGCGACCACGAGCTGCTTGCGCGGCGGGTGAAGACGAACGTGGACAGCCACGGTGTGCTGTACACGCCGGTGAGTGAGTTGGAGCGGTTCGGTGACGTCAACGAGCTCGTCGACACTTACAACGACGCGCTCTACTCCAAGCACGGTCGCCGGCGTCTCATCGTGGACATGGACCACGTGTTCATCCGCAGCTATGAGGACGACACGGTCGAGATCGTGGCGACCCTTCAGCAGTACGCGTCCGCGGGTGTGGACGGCTACACCCAGGCGGTCGACCGGTGGCTGGCCGAGGCGAACCGCGGCATCGACGACCCGGTCAAGGAGGAAGCGCTGCGTCGGTTGTTCAGCGATTCGCACGTCGCGATCATCTACGGGGCGGCTGGCACGGGCAAGTCGACGATGGTCGACCACATCGCCAGCCGCTTCAACGACATGCGCAAGCTGTTTCTGGCTCAGACCCACCCGGCCACGGACAACCTGAGGCGGCGCGTGACCGCGCAGAACTCCGAGTTCCGCACGGTCGCCAGCCACAACTACCGCTCATCGGGGCAAGACATGGAGTTCGATGTGGTGTTCATCGATGAGTGCAGCACCGTCAGCAACGAAGAGCTGCTCGAGGTGCTTCGGAGCACGTCGCTTCAGCTGTTGGTCTTGGTCGGTGATGTGCACCAGATCGAATCGATCCGGTTCGGCAACTGGTTTGACATCATCCCGTCGTTCGTCCCTGACAGCGCGGTGTTCGAGTTGACGACGCCGTTTCGGACCACCAGCCAGGCGCTGCTGGGGTTCTGGAGCAAGGTTCGCGCGCTTGACGACGACATCGCAGAGGTCGTCGCCGCCAACGGGTACTCGTCGCCGCTCGACGAGTCCCTTCTTGCCCCGTCGAAAGGCGATGAGATCGTGCTGAGCTTGAATTACGATGGCCTGTACGGCATCAACAACATCAACCGGTTCCTTCAGGCCAGTAACCCGGCGGAGCCCACACGTTGGCGTGATGCGACCTACAAGGTCGGTGACCCCGTGCTGTTCCACGACACAGAGCGGTTCCGGCCAGTCATCTACAACAACCTGAAGGGCTGGATTGTCGCCATCGACGCCGCACAGGGACGGATCCGCTTCGACGTGAAGCTCGACCGGCCGCTCACCGAGCTGGACATCTCTGACGGCGATCTTGAGTGGATCGGCAACTCGACCGTGAGGTTCACCGTGTACGACATCGACGTCAGCGACGATGACAGTGACGCGCTACACACGACCGTGCCGTTCCAGGTCGCCTACGCAGTGTCGATCCACAAGGCGCAAGGTCTGGAGTACGACTCGGTCAAGGTCGTAATCACGCACGCCAACGAGGACCACATCACCCACAACATCTTCTACACCGCCATCACCCGCGCACGTAGCGACCTACGCATCTACTGGGCTCCCGAAACCCAACAGGCTGTCCTTGGCTCCCTTGGGCGACCCTCGAACCACAAAGACGTAGCCCTGCTAAGGGCCCGCCGAACGCTCGTCCCAGCGGCCCGCGGGTAGACGCGAATACTTGTTCGCCGCGCGAGGAACGGCACTCACCGGTGCTCTCCACGCGCGACCTCCAGGACCGCGATCCCGGCGACGTCTATCTCCTCTTCGCACGCTTTGCAGCGATGACGTCGCGGCCGTCGTACCCATGGACCAGCGGGGCCACCACCGCCGTGTTCGCTAAGCGATCGCGGTCGAACTCGTTATGGAACGGATCCTGAGCGTCAACGACTTGTGTCGTGGCGGACCGGGCCCACCATCTCCGAGGTGACCTTCTCGACGTGGACGACGTTCTCGTGCGCCTGGGCCGCGATGTACTCGGCGTTCTCTTGCTTCTCACGCGCAGTGGCACGCATGGGGTCACCTGAAAGGCTCTCAACGGTGATTGGTACTACGTGGCCTAGCCGATGCTCGACTCATTCGGAGTGGAGCTTGCTCCCGAGACTCGAACAAACTCGTGCTCGCGTCGTCCAGCATCCAAGCTACGTCGATACCCATTCGATGACATCGGCCATCCGCACGGCGTAACCGACACGGATCCCCTCCGCTTCGTTATGTCTCTCGCTGATGTAGACCCCCACGACCTGCCAGCCCGGATCCCGAAGAACGGGGCTGCCCGAACAACCCCGCCCAGCCGCTGTACCCAGTTCAAGCAATCGTTGCCCCGTGACCTCTTCGACGGGGTGGCTGACACGGCGACGTACGTGTCCGGCTGTGAAGACCAGGTCAGGTCGGGGGTGAGCAAGACCATCGACAACGATGTCGTACTGTGCGTCCATCGGATAGCCCCACATAGTGTAGGGCATGGCGGATCCTTGCCAGTCGGGGTTTGCCACAAGCGGTGAACCGGCTAGGGGTCCCACTAGATCGAGCTTGGCGATGTCCTCTTCGGGATGTGTTTGCACATGGAGAATCTCGTTGACGGTCCAGGCACCCTCCCTGACGGTGAGGAAACCGAGTTCCTGAGCCGTCAGGCCGTGGACTACGTGAGCCGCCGTGATCATCCGAGCCTCGCCTTCAAGCGCGAAGCCCGTGCCGCGGAACTCGAAGGTGGCATGTTCATTGTCGGCTCGGATCGCACCGATAGGTACCACCCAGTCCCTGACCTTGCCGCTGTCCGTCGCCATAGGGGCCTCCGTGGGGTGCCGACGCCCGGGCGCGCGATGCGGATCGGTCACGGTGTCGCCCACGGCACCGGAGCTAGCAGCGTGCCGGAGTCCGCGTTGCCGATTCGAGATCGAACCTTGCCTTGGTAGCCGAGTTCGTTCAGCAGCGCCAACTCGAGGTAGTGGAGGGCGACGAAACCCGCCTCGGCCCACTCGTACACGTTGCGTGCCGCCCGATGCGCGTGCTTTGGATGGACGACGTGGTTCCGGAGTCGGATTATGCACGTCAGCGCGTCCACATCGTCTCCCGACGTGCAGTGAAATTCCTCGGCGACGTTTGCAAGGTGCGCGAGGTGTGGGGGGACCGCGGTCGGGATCTCGGAGTCATCCAGTAGCGTCCGGAGCTGCTGTTCGGTGGGCACTTTCTTCCATGCCTTGCGCGAGAAGTCGCCGCTCGACTCTACGAACCGGTGGTACGCGAGCAACTGGAGACCAGATGTTGCGATGGCGACGATGAGTTCGGCGTTCACGTCGACGTTCGCGGTCAGGTAGTACGAAATGGCGTACCTCAACACATCACGACGCAGTGGGTCCTTCCACTGCCCTACGACCAGCGGCAGGAGCTCCGAGAGCTGCTCGTTCGCGAGTCTCTCGTCGAGCCAAGTACCCGCTGACCACAACCGATCGACAGGGGCTTCGTGCCAGGACGTCCACGTTGGCGTGTCCCCGATCCATCCAACGGGGAGGAGCGTGGCCGTTGAGCGGCCGACAGCGAAGCTCAGTCCGAGCCCGATCGCTTCGAGGAAGACCAGAGCTTGCGCGGAATCGAACGAGGTTCCGTCCACACGACGGAGCTGCCCTATTTGCGTGAAGTCGTAGCCACCCTGACCCTTCCGCTCCTTCCAGTACGCGTGCTGACTCGCCTCGCGTCGAGAGTCGAGCGTCAGTTCCCACGACTCAATGGGGACCACCAGCCGGCTCGGCCACCTCGTCCGACGATCGGCCGGGTCACAGACGAGTGTCCCCTGAGGGCACCACCATCCGTTCGGCACGAGGAAGGTCACTCGCTCCACGCCTCGGCCTGCCCCCAGCTGCTGCGCTCCAAGACGCTGATTGACGGAGGCCGTAGTCCTCGCTGCTCCGTCAGACGGAGCGCGCTCACCCGCCATCGGTGGAGGGGGTACAGGAGGGATCGCTTCGCGCAGCTCGACGGTGGGGTTTGATACCCAGCCCGGCTCTCGTGCTTCCAAGAGCGCGTTCAAGTCCTCAACGTTCGCATGCCGCGCTCCTTGCGCGACAACCCGCGGCGAGGGTGCCCAGCTGAACGCCACCTCACCCGTCCACGGTTCGACGGTCTCCGACTCGTCGGAGAAGGTGAACTCGCCCTGGAATAGCGGTAGGTCCTCGTTGGGTCCGCATGGCGCATAGTGATGCACTAGCGCGTCCGGCGAGTCGTGCCTAATGACCACGCTCCGTTCGTCAGCATCGGTGATGGTCCATTGCACGATCCGCCGCCCGTCGACTTGGACGACGTCGACGTCCCGGGATGGGTCAGTCTCCAGGGGCCCGGCGGCAGTACTTCGGTTCTCGCCTGACTCCTGTGCCGACGTCATCTGAAGCTCATCGACAAGGTCAGCCAGTCGATCAACGAGCTCCTCTCCGTCTCTCCAGATGTCGAGGCCGGCAACGCTTTCGGGCCGATGAATCATGGTGGTGATCAGGAAGGTCGTGAACTCCCCGAGCGCTTGACGCGATACACCGCGCTGTTCCGCAACACGAGACAGGAGCACCTGGATCAGGTCCTGGGCCAACGCGAGGAACTCGTCGGCTGTTGTCTGCAACTCAGAGCCCAGTACATCGGCATGCCCGCCAAGTAGCCGCGGAAGCTCGACCAGCCAGAAGTCGTGGGCAAGGTAGTTTCGAGTCTCGCGCGCAGTGTCGAGTCGCGCACGGAGATCCTCCGGCACTTCGAGATCTGCTGGCCACGCCTGCTCCAGCTCCTCCACTGCGGCGAACAGCCCGCGCTTCAGTGCCGCAGCAAACATCCGGGCGGCGGAGTCATCATCGGCATCTGCGGCTGCGGCGGCGGGGGCGGAGAAGCGCACCGTCACCTCGAACAGCTGCGCACAGGCCATCGCCCAACCGTGCGCACCGGCAACGCGTTCAACATCCGCCAGCACCCGCTCCGCCTCATCTGACGTCGCCAAGAACTCACGTAGCTGTGGCCAGATCTCATCTACTCCCACAGTGAGCTCGCGTCCTCCCCGGACAGAGACATCGGACCCGCGGCGTCGGCACTCATGGGTCCTGTCGCGATGTCGATGGTTCCGGCAATGTACGTGTCCATCGCTTCAGTCCTGTTGAACATGCGACTGACAGGACTGCAGGAGTCACGGGCTCCATCGAGTTGACACGAGCGAACGACGCTTGAACTGGCCAGTGCATGTCGGGAGGCTCACCCTGGATAGTAGATCCTTTCGTGCCGCCCCCGTGACGGCAATGTCCCCGTGCATCGGAGTGGGTGTCTCGCCCTGCCGGAGTTGCCTCATGGCGTCAGTTCCTCGGTCTCAACCCCGAACACGCGGATGAGCGCCTCCCAGAGGTAGTCGCGGAAGTCCTCCCACTCGGATGAGGGATCGTGCTCGGCACGGGCCAGCTCGATCGCGTACAGGTACTCCTCACGCAGGATCGCGGGGAGATCGTCCACGCTGATGCCTGCCTGCTCGTCTCGTTCGTTCATCGCCCAACCTCCATTCTGTGAGTACATGTAGCGAAGCTGCGGTCGCATGGACACAGGACGAGCGGCGCACCCTGTGGATAGTGACCAGGCTGGTCGCCCACGCCCCGAGCTCAAGTGAGTCCGCAGCCGCTCTTGAACGTCGAGATCCATGGCGTCGCGTTCGTCCATCCGGGGGAGCACTCGGTAAGAGGACGGGTGAGTAGTCACCTGCCCTGTTGTGGCTTCGGCGTTGGATGGCCCACCATGCTCCATTGGTGTCCGAACTCGGGGGATGTCGGCAGTGGGTTCGCTGAGCATCTCGGGCTCGCCGCTCCACCCTGCTCTGCATCACTCGCGCTGGCCCCTGCGCATGCTGCTCCGCACGACGACCACGCTCACGAGGCTTGCCGAGGCTTACCGAGTCGCCCTCGCGGTGAGCGCTCAGTTCGGCGCCGAAGACAGGCGCGGAGCGATAGTGTTGATGCTGACACCCGAGGGCAGAGCCGCCGTCGAGACGACCCTGGAGTCTCTCTATGCCGCGGTCGCTACGGCGCTCGACGAGTGCACCCGTCTCGACGAATCGATCTCGCATGCCATCCACCATGACGTCGATGCGGTTTCAGTCGCCCTGGGACACGCGGTGGAGGCGCTGCGTGCCGCGGCAGAGACGTTGGCGGAGGGGAGCGGCTTCCTCGCGGGCGGACAGTTGGATTTGAAGACCATCCGCGAGTCGCTCTCACAGGCGATCCACGACGTGGGTGAGGCAGGGTAAGGCATCGCGGACGTGGACCGCAGAGTGGTCGACCTCGCAGCATCGACGTTGTACCCACCCACACCAAGGACGGAGGAGATCCGTCCAGAACTGAGGGGGGTGCCTGAGCTTCGAGCGGGTAACGGTCGTCGTCATCCCGGCTAGGAGTCGGCGGCAGACACTCTTGAGATCGGGAACCCCGCACGTGCTCCTGCAGCCGATCGCCCAGGGACGTCGAAGGAATCCACGCCGACGTCGCGCCGACGGCGTCGAAGGTCGTCATGTGGGTCCCGATCTGGAGCATGGACACAACAAGAAGCCAGGTTCACCTCGAGCGAGGTCGTTCCCGCCACCGTTTCGGTGCGTCGAACCATGGCTTGAGGCGAATCCGCGTCGGCGGGAGATGGCCGTAGATCAGGACTCCCTCGAAAGGTCGCATCTGGCGCAGACCGGCTGCGCTGGTCAGGGGTTCGTGCTGAGTGGCGTGCGTAGCGGAGATGCGACCCTCGGGGTCGACGGTAGTGGTCCGCCGCGTCACCTCGGCCTCGCCGATGACCTGGGCAACCTCCGTCGTCGTGGTCGCGTCGGTGATGCCGGACAGCAGAAGCTTCGCGCGGTGGTTGTTGACCACGGTTGCTGCTTGGTGCCCATACCGGGCGACGATCTGAGAACGGTCCTGCCAGATGGTCACGAGCTGGATGCCCAGCCCGGCGGCCGTGGAGGCGACTTGTGCGAGTTCGCGCAGCGGCGCGATGTTGGCGGCCTCGTCCAGCACTAGCAATAGGTTCAGTCGTCCCTTGCTGCCGGCTCGCTCGTAGGCCGCCGCGAGCACGGTCTGGACGAGCGCCGTGAACAGAGGCCGGAGCCGTGCCTGCTCGTGAAGGGGTGCCGACACGTAGAGGGTGTGCGCCCCGCCGCCCAGCAGCCGCTCAGGATCGATGTCGGAGCGTTGGGCCGAGGCCGCGACCTGGGGATCTGCGAACGCCGCGAGAACGGTCTCTGCGGTCGTGTACACCGACGAACGGGACCGTTCCTCGCGTCCCCAGCTCGCCCTCGCTGCCGCCAGGGCTTCGGGTACGCGCGCCACCTTGAGCAGGAGTTCGACCTCCTGCTGCTCCTTGAGGTCCACCCACCGAACGACGTCGCTGATGGTGCAGCCAGAGGTGGCCGCCGCGAACAGCAAGGGCGCGATCAACTTGCCGGCGTTCGAGTACCAGAAGTCGTTCTCATCGAGCTGCCGGTCACGCGCCGCCTGGGTCAGCCACGACGCGGTCCGCAACGCCTCCTGCCAGCTGTGACACCCGGCCAAGGGCGTCCACGAGGCGCTGTCGAACTCAGCGACGCTCGATGTCGGGTCGTAGACCCAGACGTCACCGCGGTCGCGCCGCGTCGAGATGGTTTCGGCCAGCAGATCCGCCTTGACGCTCGTGGCGACGACGGGACCGGGCCACTCGAGGATCGCCGGGATCGCCAGACCCGAGGTCTTGCCGCTCTGGGTCGGGCCAAGCACGAGGAGCGAGTGTCCCGCCTCCGTCGCGAGCAACCGGCCGCGTGATCCGTAGCCGAGCGTCAGCCGTCCGGGTACCGGTCCGGGAACGACCAGCGGCGTCAGGTCCTGCGGAGTCGCCCATCGCGACGCATCCGACGCCTCCGGCTGTCGCCTCGCCCGGCGCCCCAACAGCCACCACACCGGAACCAGCACCGCCACCAGCAGCAGTGACGCTGCGGTCCAGAACAGCACCGGACCAGGCAAGCGGCTGGCCGCCTCGACGGGGAACGCCGCCCGAGGGTCACCAGGATGCCGGGCCACCTCGAACGCGACCGGAACCATCTCCGACAACCTGATCGTCAGCCAGGAACCGGACGTGACGAGCGCCGCGAGCTGAGCGGCAGCCCACAGCCAGGCCGAGCCGGCCACCGCGACGCCGAGCCCGAAGGCGACGACCAGCTCGAATGGCGACAGGCCCGTCGCGATGTTGTGTCCGCCCGACAGTTGAGAGTTCCTTGACGGTGGTGCGTTCACCCTCAACCTCGTTCCGTCAGCTCTCGGAGGACCGTCGTCATGCGGGCGTCCGTGTCGGTGATCGCACGTTCGTGGGAGCCGAGCGCGTGCTCGACGAGGAACGACCGGTTGCCGACGCGCCACAGAGCCACGCCCCGTCCGAGCTGAGGCAGCAGCTCCGCCTCGGTGTCGGTGAGCCCGAGCATCTCGCGCGCGGCGGCGGTCTCTGCTGGGGATTGGCCGTAGATGACACGCGTCTCGGAATCCGCCAGCAGGCCGCGCGCAAGCGCCACCTGCTCCGAGCCAGCCTCTCCGGCCGCCTGCAGATCGCTGAGTCGGTGGATGACGGCAACGTTGGACACGCCGTACTGGCGCGACAGCTTCCACGACGCTTGGAGCCAACGTGCGATCTGGAGCTGGCGCAGCACCGCCCACGCCTCGTCGACCACCACGATGGTCCGCTCGGAGGTGACGCCCCGAAGCGCGGTTTGGAGCCAGGCCGTGGCGCACAGCATCAGGAGGCCCAGGGCCGCCGAGCCGTACAGCTCGGACAGATCGAGCACCACCACGGGCGCCGTGAGGTCGAGCGTCGGGCTGGTGGGTGCGTCGAACATCCCAGCGAGGTCGCCCTGGCACAGCCGCCGCAGGTCCAAGGCCACCTGCCGGCCTGCTTCCGCGAGCGAACTCGTGTCGGTCGCGACCCGTTGGGCGGCGTCAAGGTCCGGGCGTAGCAGTGCGTCCACCACGTGCGGGATCACTAGATCTTCGCCGTGCTCCCTCGTCGCCGACGTCAACGCAAGCTCACAGGCGGTTTGCTCGTCGGGGCTCAGCGCACGGTCCAGGGATGCAGCCGCCAGCGATGTCAACAGGTTCAGCCGACGCCGGCCCCCCTCATCGACGTCCGCGCCTCCGGGACCGGAGTCGAGGGGATTGAGGTGCACGCCGAGCCCAGGTCCGATGCGCACAGGCTCGACGCCGCACGCTTCTGCCAGCGGGCCGTACTCGCCCTTCGGATCGACGACCCACGACCGCCGTCCAAAGACCTGCTGGCGCCACAGGTAGGTCTTGACCCAGGCCGACTTCCCTCGGCCGACCTGGCCGGCGACGAGGAGGTTGGGGTTGGTGAGCACACCCTCGTCGTAAAGGACCCACGGGTCGTAGCAGAACGCCCCGCCCAGCACCTCACGTCCGACGTACACCCCGCGGCCTCCGAGCCCGCCCTCCGTCACGAAGGGGTAGGCAGCCTGGAGATGAGCAGTGGAGACCCGGTGGGAGCCGGCTCCTGGCGGAACGGTCATCGCAGCCCACGGGCGAGCGGCAGCGTCCACGTGAACGCGACGTCCTGCTGGCCGTCCAGGCGACGCAGTTCGAGAGCCGACTGCTGGGCTGCTTGCTCGACCTCCCCGCACGAGGCTTCTAGCTCGTCGCGCGACGGTGCGGTGACCGTGACGTAGCCAGCCAGGCGGTAGTCGGCGTGGCCATCGGCCAGCTCTTGCTCGCGTCGCGCGGCCGTTTCCTGCATGCGCCGGCGTCGGGCGGTCGAGCTGAAGCCAGCGCGAGTGCGCACCTCCTCATCGGCTTGGCCCTTGAGGACCGCCTGCTCCACCTCCCGGTGCGCCTTGTAGGGGCTCACCGGCTCCATCGTCACCGCCACGGTGCGCATCGCGGTGGTGCCCAGCAGCAGCGGGGCCAGGAAGTCGGCGCCGACCGGCGAGCGGGGCCACTGGGCGACCCAGTAGGTCGCGTGCCACACATCGGTCGTGCGGTAGGCCGACCAGCGGTTCTCCGCCACCAGCGGCCACGCGTTGCCGGGATCGGTGCCTCCCTCGGTCTGCGCCGCCGTCGCTCGGCGTGCGAGAGGTGCGCGTGAGTGGGGGTCGAACGCGGTTCGCAGCGCCCCGGCGAGCAGACGCGGCGTGAGGATCCCGTCGACGGTGAGGTCTGCGGCGGCGAGCTGACGACGCAGGCTGACCAGCTCACGCGTCAGGACGTGGAGGGCGCCATCGTGCCCGCCGCCGGCCTGTCGCACGGAGCGTCGTGCGCGGGCGACGGAGATCGACAGGACGAGGAAGGTCTCGTGGGCAGGCGCCGACGGCCCTGCCCGGTCGACGAGCTCGAGGTAGGACGCCAGGCTCGGGTGGTCGCGCGGCACTTGCCGGGCCGTGGCCAGGTAGCGCCCCATCGCGTCGCCGTCCTCCGGTGCGGTTCGCTCGACCCACTGCACCCGGTGGACGGGCGAGGAAGCGCGCGCGAGCCCCGCCAACAGCCCGCCCCATGCCGCCAGTCGCCGCTCCCGGTCGGGTGTGTCGGCGAGCTGGAACGAGCCTCCGCGAACGGACAGCACCGCGCTGTAGGTGCCGGCACGGGCGTCGTGGACGACGCCGACCTCGCGGCCACCCGACCCCTCGAGAACGACCGGCAGGAGCCGCGTCCCCACCAGAGTTGGGGGCGGGCACTGGGGCAGCGCGCCCTGCGCGTCGTGACCCAGCAGTGGGAGCGGCGAGCGGTGGCGTTGTCGCCCGGTGAGACGCTGGAGCACCCAGCGGAGCGCCACCGGCGTCCACTGCTCGACCGTCCTGCCCGCAACCGGCCACACGACGGCCATCGCCGCCAGCGCGACGACCCCGATCGCGACGACGAACGACCCGCGCGCCCCGGCCCCGAGACGGACCAGCGCGACCGCCGTCACCAGCGCACCGCCGAGTACGGCGAGCTGTGCGGCGCGCAGCCCCAGGACGACCGTCCGGTCCTCGGCGGCGGCACCGAACTCGTAGCGGGTCGCGTTCAACGTGAAGCGTCATTGGGCTGGTCGTCCCCGACGTGCGGGTCGGAGGCGCGGGGAGTGTCGCGCCTCGCCGCAGGTGAGCTGCGCCCGGCGCCACCAGCGGTCTCCGCCACCTGCTCGGCGCGCGTCCTTGCCGAGGCGATGGTGCTCTTCGTCGCCGCGGCGGCTGCGGCGACAGCGACCCCTCCACCAGCGGCCCCCGCCGTGGCGGCGCGTCCCGGTCCGGCTGCTGCCGATGCACCCCGCGCGACTCCTTGCGCGTCCCCACCGGCGCGTTGCTTGAGTATCCCGACGACCTGGTTGCGTGTTACCGGCGTGCCCACCGCGGCGGTCGGCCGGCGGAACGTGCCTTCGAGCTGGCCCGACAAACTGGACTCGAAGACGGGGATCAACCGCAGGACCACGTACGGAGCGAAGGCGGCGAGAGTCAACAGCGCTGAGCCCGACACGACGACAGCGAAGCCATCGTCAGCGACATCCGCGTCGAGGGCGTTGGACGCCAGGGCCAGAACGGCGACGATCACGAGCTTGGACAGGACGATGGCGACGAGGCCCTGCACCAGACGGCGCAGCCAGTGGGCCGTGGCGGGCCAGACCATCGACATGAACGCCAGCGGGAAGAACAAAACCGCCACGTAGATGGCGGCCTCCCTCAACAGGAGCTCGAGCCAGATCACGAACGATGCGAACGCAACGACCGCTCCACCGATCAGTGCGGCGAAGCCCGCGACCGCGGCACCGGTCGTCGCGGAGGTCGGCACAGCGACCAGAGCCAGTCCCTTGCCGACCCCCGTTGCGAACGACGACAGGTCTGCGCCCATGCCGCGACGGATCCAAGCCGCGAGTTCATCGGTGAGCGACACCAGCAGGCCGACGACCGTAATCGCCACTGCCGTACCGACGGCTGCGAGAGGTACGTGCGCGAACGCCGCCCGCACCATCATCCCGATGTCCTGGCGCAGGAGCGCCTGGATCACGGCCAGGAGGAGGAACGGCAAGAGTCCCAGAGCGGCGACCACGGCCATGTCGCGGTAGGAGGCCTCGAACCATCCCGCGCTGAGTCGAGGCCGCGTCGACCCATCGATGAAGCCCGCCACCCCACCGAGCATCCATCCCGCGCCGTCCACGACCCATCCGACGATCGCGCCGAGGATCGCGCTCGCGCCCCCGCCCACGATCGTCCTGATGCCGCCGCCGACTACGTCGCCGACGGCGCTGCACACGTCGCCGACGATCCAGGGGACGTGGCTACAGAACCCTGTGTCGCCAGACTCAGCGGTAGTTGGCGGCTCGGTCTCCACGATGGCGACCACGTTCTCCTGTGCGTCGCCGACCGTCGGCGTTCCGCCGAGCGCCACGCCGAGACCGATGACGGCGACAGCGGCTGCTTGTGCAAGTCGCAGACGCATCGCCTACTCCGCGAACGAGGTGGCGCGCGGGACGTAGTCGTACGGCTGGAACTCGTTGATCTGGCCGGCGATCGCGATGCCGCCAGGCTCCCCGGTCTGCGGTGGTTCGGGGCCGGGGCTGGTCAGGAATCCCACGAGGCGCCACCGGCCCCTCTCCCACACCAGTTCCACCTCCGTCGTACTCCAGGCGGGTTGCACGAGCGTCTGACCGCCCGCCATGACGATCCCCGTCGCCCAGATGGCGATCCGCGCTCGGTCGCGTGAGTACGCCCGCACCGTCCATCCGGCCGGCGTCGTCCGCCAGACGAACCCCATGTCGTTCCCAGCCCCCGACGCCAGCGGGAGGTTGGTCGAGATGGTGACCGCGACCTGCTCGAGGACCTGGCGCAGCTCGTCTTCGGCCTCCGTTGCCGCGAACTCGTCGAGGAGTTCGTGACGCTGTACCGGATCGAGAAGACCAGGGCCGTCAAGAGCCAGGCCGTAGGCAGTGGCCGCTTCGATGGCGCCCTCCTTCGTACGGTCGAAGGCGCCGAGCGACGAACTTGGGTGGTCTTCGGCTGCGGCGTGTTCTTGGACCTGCGTGCTTCTCGCTTCGGTCTGTGCCGCTTCATCGGTCGAGCCGCTTGCAGTATCCGGTTGCTTGGGGGAAGGGACCACGGTCCGACCGGTGAGCAGTCCGAGGACGAAGACCGCCACCACCGCGAGGGAGAGGGGGAGGATCCTGCGACGCGCTGTCATCGGACCGTGGTCCCCGTGTCGAAGAAGAAGTTAATGATCGCCGGGGCGGCACCGATGAGCAGCGCCGCCAACCCAGCGATGATGACGCCGCGACGCCCCGACACGGCGTACTGGTAGTTGTTCGAGTTGGACGCCAGCGCCCACGTCACCGCCGACACGACCAGAGCGATGAGCGCGAGGATCAGCCCCCACCCCATGATCCCGTCGGTGAGCTGCTGCAGGACCTGCCCTCCCGGTAGATGGCTCGGGTCGGGGTCACCCGCGACCTGGGCGAGCGTCAGCGGTGGGGTCACGACGGTTCCTCCTCCTCGGACCTATGGAGAGGGACGGCGACTCGCGTCTTCTGCTCCCGTGAATGAGAAGGCCGATTCCGGGGTCGCGGTGTGACAACGAATTCGAACGGAACACGGAGACGGTCGGTGCTCTTGGGTGAGGCATGCGGTGCGCCGATGGCTGCCACGAGACGGCTGTCACGTTCGGGATGCCTACAGGGCCTTCTCTCCCTGTCGGGCGCGATGAGCAAGGAGCCGCGACATGGTCCGCGTCGCCTGGTCCCTCCTCGCGGGCTTCGGACTTCTCCTCGGGCTGCCCGTCGTGGCGGGACTCGCTGCGGTGGGATCGATCGATACGCCCTCGCAAGACGCAGTGGACGAGGTGCCGTCGGCCTTCCTCGCCCTCTACCAGGACGCCGTCGCGACTCGATGCCCGTCGTTGCCGTGGTCGGTACTCGCAGCCATCGGCGGCATCGAGTCAGACCACGGACGAAGCGGCGGCGCGCAGCTCCTCCCGGACGGCCGAGTGATGCCTCCTGTCCTCGGTCCCGTCCTCGACGGCACTGACGGGACACGCGTTGTCCTGGACACGGATCAAGGGCACCACGACGGCGACGCCGTCTTCGACCGCGCGGTCGGGCCCATGCAGTTCATCCCGGCGACCTGGCAGGCCTACGGCGTTGATGCGTCCGGCGACCGCATCACTGATCCCCACAACGCCGTCGACGCGGCGCACGCGGCAGCGGTCTACCTGTGCGCGAGCGGAGCTACGGACCCGCCTCGACTCCCCGACGCGATCTGGGCGTACAACAACTCGTGGGACTACGTCGAGCGGGTCATGACGCTGGCGGCCCGCTACTCAAGCGCCGGATCACCCGGTTTCGTCACCGCCTCGCCGACCCTCGTGGCGATGGTGCTCGCCAACCCCAGACTGGAGATCTACGACGCGGGGAGAGCGGACATCGCTGCGGGGCGCATCGATGCGCGCGTCCTCCAGGTCTTGCAACTCGCGAGTGAACGACACACGCTTACGATCACGAGCCTCCGCACCGGCCATTCACGCTGCGTCGGAGGCGGCGACTTCGACGGCTGCCGGACCTCGCACCACTGGTACGGCCGCGCGGCCGATATAGCAGTCGTCGACGACCGTCCGGTCCATACGACCAATCAGCTGGCTCGCGGACTCGTGGAGTGGCTTGCGGCACTCGACTCGGGCCTTCGACCGACGGAGATCGGAACACCGTGGGCGGATCTGGGGGTCGCCCCGTTCTTCAGCGACTCGGATCATCGCGATCACGTGCACCTTGGCTATCGATCCAACCCCGGCTAGCGGTGACGGGCTACCCGGCGAGTCACCATGACGAAAGGAACCACGATGGTCGAGGCTCCTCGCCAACCCACCCACCCGGAGACCATGCGGTCAGGGGGCAAGGCCGGTACCGCCCAGACTGCCCAAGCAGTCAGCACCTCTCACCGAGGTCTCCCCTTCCAAGCCGCGCGTCCATCGCCAGAGGTCCCAACCCGGAAACATCCCGGGCGCGTGCTCGATGCCTTGTTGGCGGCCTCCGCGCCGGCCATCGTCATCGCCGACGCGACCCTGGCATGGAGGGGCGGCGACTCCATCGCCAGGCTCGAGGCCGTCGTCTTCCTCGTAGTCGGGCTGCCGTGGATCGCGGTCCTTCCGGTCATCGTGCGGGCGTGGCTCCGTCGAACTGGTCTCCCGAACCCCGGACAGTTCCTGCACGGTGCGCGCCGTTCGCACCGGCAAAGCGGCCCAATGGGCGACTTCGTACTGATCGTTGTAGCTGCGCTGGCGTCGATTCCCCTCTTCTATGCCTCGACGATCGCGCCCAGCGATGACATCGGCGTGCTCCTCATGGCGGCCGTGCCGTTCTCGATGGCCGTCGGCACATTGCTCACAGTCTCGAGACCTCGCGAGCCAGCGGCCCCAGACCTAAGCCACCTCGAGTCACATGGGGACCGTGCCGGTGGCTGGTTACCCTGAGCTCCAGGGCGACATGTCGGGGGTGATCCTGTGGACTTCCGTTCACTCGAGCAGTGGTTGGATGAGCGCCGCCGTACCGAACTGTTCTTCGTTGGCTTGGACGAGTTCACGGACCTTGAGATCCGTCCGAGTGGAGATAGATCCGGCTTCAACTACTTCTTCGATGTCAAGCAGAGGCGCCTGATCAAGGAGTTCGTCATTGACGAGACGGACCGAACGATCACCTACTGCGAGGTGACACTCATCGCCAAGGGCGAGAAGTTCGAGCCGCGCCTGTTCCTCAAGAAGGACAACAAGACGAAGGCCGGATTCAAGCGAGGTCAGGAGCAGCTCCGGAACCAGGAGGAGCACATCCTCGTTAAGACAGCGGTCAATCTTGATCCATGCCACGAGAACTTCTGGCAGCTCGTCTCGTTCCTCGCCGCCTTGAAGGAGGTCGAATTCCCGGGCGAGCCCGTGGCAGTCGTGCCGCAGGACCTGCGAGACCTCACGTCTGTGCTGGCCGATGCCGACACCAGCGAGGCCCGCCGGGTCGTTCAGAGTGCCATGCGTGGCCGACTGACGGAGGCTGACGTTCGTCTCCTCGTCGATCGCCGCGCTGCCCTCGACGAGTTCAACCATCTGATCGAGGATCCCGACTACCTGGCAGCCCGGATCGAGCAGACGGGAGCACGAGGAGAGGAGCCCATGTGGCAGGCATTCTTTGAGGAGCACCCATGGATTTTCGGTTATGGGCTCAAGCTGGTGGCTTGCGAGGGCTTCGACGACACGAAACTGGAGCAGTACACGACGGGTGCTGATGCCTTCTCCCGAACGGGCGACAGAATCGATGGTCTCATGATCACGTTGGGCCTGATCCAGTCGCTCATGTTCGTCGAAATCAAGAAGGCCTCGGAGGATCTCCTCAACCCGAAGGAGTACCGGTCGGGTATCTACCGCCCTTCGGCTGAGCTGTCCGGTGCGGTCAGCCAAGTTCAGGTGACTGCGCATCGGGCTGTCAAGGGATTGTCGGACCTCGCGACACAGAAGGACAGGAAGGGATGGCCGCTCAGGGAAGTGGGGACAGTTGAGCCTCGGAAGGTAATCGTCATCGGCCAGCTGCAGCAGTTCAGCCGCAACGGCGTCGTCAATGAGGACCTGTACAGGAGCTTTGAACTCTATCGTCGTTCGATTCACGATGTAGAGATCATCACCTTCGACGAACTACTCGAACGCGCACGATTCATCGCTCGGCATGAGACTGCGGATGGGTCGACGGATGCCGGTGGAGGCTGAGCCAATATCGCGACCGCTCCAACGGTCGGAGGACCTCCCGGGTACAACAGCCATCGGATGAGGTCCGCCGGTCCGAATCTCGTACGGACCAGTCGAGGCCGCCTTAGGCCGGGAAGCGAAATCCGCAATCGGCTTGCTCACTTACCCGCGTGCTAGGACTGCGGATTCGAGTCCCGATGCGAACGGGTGCACGAGCGTGATGGCGGTGTGTAGCGCCGCCTCGGTCTCGAGCGTGCCGCGGCTGGCTGGCGCGGTACCTACCTACAACACCCCCGCCGACGCCTGACGGCTGCAGATCATCCGCCGCGAACTCGGACTCGCAGGACGGAGGGGAAGACCGACCCGACGACACCCCAACGGCGACGTCACAGCCGCTGCGTAGCATGCACGATCAGGAGCTGCGTCCAGTGGCGCTGTTACGCCGGGACCTGGGACGCGGCCGTCGTCGACACCGCTGGGCTCTACTGCTATGAGGGGCTCGATGCAACCTAGACGAGCTATCGCCGTTGTGCCGGCATCCCGACGGCCTACGAGCTCGAGCGTGTGCTGTACCGGGTGTGTAAGGAGTCGCAGAGCCTGCGGGAGACGCCGCCACACCCATCCCTCACGACGTCGAACAGAACTCGGCGGCACTGGCTAAACGTTAGTAGGTCCTGACATCAATGACGACCGAGGCTGGATCGTCGACGAGATATGGCACGGTCAACTCCACGATGGGCTCAGCGGGGGCCACACGGCACCGCTGCCGCCACGGATAGTCCGAGATTCGGCTGAATGTGCCGACCCCCCGCGTGTAGTTTGCGCCGGGGTGAACAGCACCGCTGTTGAGAGGTGACAACTCCACAGCGTCCCCGAACCGCGCGAGAAGTCGTTCCGTGCTGACGACAAGGATGTCGTGTTGACGGTCCCGATATGGCGGGGCGTGACGCAGGCGATCTAGGCGCTTCCTGGTAAGCCAAAAAAACACTCTCCCGTTGAGCGTTCGATACCATTCGTCCTCGGTCATGCCGAAGAGAGTCCTCCTGAGCACGGTCTCGTTAATTGGCTTGTTATCTCGGATCCAAGCTGTGCCGTACCGAGGATGCTCAATCCGAACTGACTCCGGTCGGCGCCTAGCCTCGATCGTCTCACGCTCCGGGCCCTCGATCCCGTACAGATCAAGTAGAGCGGTGGTTGAGCGAAGTCCAAAGCGCTGAATACTTGCCCACGATCCTTCCTCCGCCATGTGGAACAGGGTTGGCCAGCGCTCGACCATGTAGCCAACCGTCAGAACGTCCGAAGTCACCACTGTCGGCGGTCTATAATGCCGCGGTACTGCATGAAGCCGGTCGAGATGAGGGATACGCGGGCACCAGTCACCCGCTCAACCTCTTCTATGAAGCGGATAGTTTCGTCTGTCAACTGCTCGAAACGCCACGCCTCCACGTTTCTGCCGTCCAAGTAGTCGGCGAAGGTGAGTGCGATGTCGGTGGGTGCGTTCAATAGGGCCGCACGCCGCAACAGATCCCATTCCGGTTCTCCCACCCGGCGCAGGCGTTGTGTCTTTGAAGTCAGTTCCTTCTCTGCCAAGCCCTTGAGGCCCGACCGTTCCTCGATCTCCTCCCACGTCAGTTCCGTCGTTAGCGGCCCCGACGTTCCTCCAACACGGATAGGATACGTCCTCACGACGAGAACCACGCGGCGGACGCGAGACGGCGCTATTCCAGCCTCAGCCAGACAGCCGGCCACGTTGGTGTCTCGTGAGGTGACGTAGGGATATGGGCCATGGAAGAGCGAGAGTCCGGATCCCTGTGTCCCTTCCAACATGATCCGCTGCCGTGATGCGTAGGCTTGTTCAAGGATCTCGTACGTCGGTCGAACGTAGGGATGCAGTTCTGGGACGTCCCGAGCGAGCCGAACGTCATCGCCGCGCATGATCCGGCGAGCGGTGGCGAACCCCGTTCCGGATTTGGTGGAAGCGATGCCACCGAGTTTCTCAGCCTCGCGAGCTTTGTCAGCGTCGTCGATGATCATCACTAGGGGGTCGATCGAAAGACGACTGCTACTGACGTCACAGCGTGCGATCTCGTCGAGCAACTCTGGCGGGTACACGACGGCACCTGGACCAAGGGCGAGCCGAGCATCGCCCGCTTGCGTACCTGACGGTAGGCTGAAGTGCGTGAAGATCTCGCCAGAGGCCAGATAGACTTTGTGTGCTGCGTTTGGTCCACCGACTCGAAGCAGCAGGTCGTACTCGGGTGCGAGGTGGAATGCGATGTTGCCCTTCCCCTCGCTGCCATAACTTCCGCCAACGATCACGTCGACGCACGAAGCATGTTCGCGGTCAAGCAGCCCAAGTTGGGCAGCTACGCGAACGACTACATCGTCCGGACCATCTCGCTCGGTGTCCACAGCGACGTCAGCCATTGCGCCCAGGTCATCGATTCGCTCCTCCGTAGGGTCGGCGACGACAGCGGCGTACGACGCGGCTTCTTCAAACTCTGCCTCCGAGCGCCGATTCTCGTAGCGCTCGGCGCACACTTTCCGCGGCGCAGTTACATGCACGTGCCGAACGTCGCGTCCGAATGCCTGGCGAAGACCCTCGATCTGGGCTGCTATGCGCGCGGCGTCAACTATGACGACTTCCTCGTCTGCGTCGAAGATTCGGCGCGACAAGCCATCTACGACCCAGCGACCGTTCGTGCGCTCATCGAGCTCAGCACCAATGCGTTGGAGCGTGCCCCGGGTTGGTGTCTGTCCTTCGGCGAGGTGGGGTACGAGAAGATCCCGAGTGGAGAACCGGATTCCACCAAATCGCTCGGCCAGCGATCGCGCCAACAGGCTCTTGCCGCCGGCAACAGGGCCAGACACGACGATCACCACGCGCTGCACCATCGGATCCCTCTTCGTGCGCCCGAGGGGACTCGTTACAGCAGAGCCATCTGGGCGCTGTCGTCAGCATCCTCTGGCATCAGTGCATTCGGAAGGATGTGCACAGTAACCCGAACATGGCGTCGGCTGAGTTCCTCAAGGATCAGATCTCGTACCTTTGGCCAGGGGGTCCCCCCTTGGCCCGTGCCGATGAGTGGCATGTGCACCTCGGCACGGAGACTTGTCGCCGTCTCTGCCAAAGATTCGAGGCATTGTCGCAAAGCAGGCAGCCTGAGCCGGGGTTGGTCCGATGGACCGTAGCCAGCCTGCGCGACGAGGCTTGCGATCCACAGGTCGTCTGCAGCCGGCGCTATGTGTAGTGCTCCGAGTCGCCGCTCCTTCGCCGGCCAATCAGCGTACGCATCCTTCGCGGCGGGAAAGCGCTTCATCAGCGAACGCGCGAACCCCTGTCCACCCCAGCGCTTCGCGCGGTTGTTGACAACGTGAGCGATGATCGCTCGACCGTCCGTTCGTGGCTGGGACGCATCACCTCTCACATATCGCAGGCCCGCGTCGTCTGGGACGGTCTCAGATGCTGGCTGCAGGAGCCCGATCACGCGCGGGAACCTGTCTCCGGGGTACGGCGGGACGCCTACGGCTTGGACGCGCAGTTCTTGCCCGTCCCAGATCTCGACGCCGTGGTCGGCGTAGCCGACCGCAGTGCAGCGGGCGAGCACTTCCGCAGATACGACATCTCCGCTCCGCAGCTCCGGGGTCCAAGCCCTCGAACGGACGGTGTAATCGATCCGGAAGCGCCCGTCATCGGTACGGGCGGCCGCGAACAAACACGCCGGCCGCGCCGTGAGTCGGATCACACGACGCAAGAGTGCCTCTGTCGACACACCGAACTTGGCCCGAAGATCGAGCAGACGCACTAAGTCGAGGTCCGTCGTCTCACCAATGGGCAGCGCTCCGGCCGGCATGAGCAGTTCAGCGGCCGCAACGTTGCAGAGAACCTCCAGTTGCCAGTCGTCGGCGCGGCGTTGATCCATGTCCCGATAGCGCGTCCGGTCCGCATAGTCATCAAACAGAAGGTGCCCGATTTCGTGGGCCAGCGAGAAGCGGATACGCGCAGGCCGGCGTTGCGGGTTGAACTCGATCCGGGGTTTGCCCTCGATGGCTACCAACCGTGCATCGTCCAAGTCTTGGCGTGCAACAACCTCAATGTCGAGCGCGTCCGCAAGCTTGAACGAGTCATAAGGTGGGCCGGTCCAGCCCTGTTCGATCGCCTGAAGCGCTAGGTCGCGAGCCCGCGTCTCCACCCATTCCAGGGGGTCCTTCGCGCCCTGTTGCTCGAGCACTCGAAGCACGGAGGGGTGAGTCCAGTTGATTGCGGTCACGGCACTGGACCTCCACGGCTGGAGAGCGGGTCCTTCCGCAGCGTAGTGACTCGAACGGCGACCACCAGCGACCTGGCGGGCGTGTTCGTCCGGGCTGCGAGGGCATTGCTCCTACTCGCAAAATGCGGGGCGGGCCTCATAACGCGTCCACGGCTCGCGAGGCGTGAGTCAGTAACGCGGCGGGATCCAGGGTGGCTCTGAGTTCGTCATCGCTGAGCCCAACGCCGAGCCGCGCGGCCTCCGTGTACAACGTCGTTCCGTTGTCGGCGGCACTCCGGACGACGGACTGGACCGTTCTGTATGCCTCGTCGCGCGAACGTCCGATCTCGATAAGAGCATGCAGCAAGGCCTCGCTGCACACAACGTCCCCGCTACGGGCGAGGTTCTCCGACATGCGGTCGGTGTCGACGACCCACGTCGAGACGAGGTCCGTCGCCGTACACAGTGAGTAGTGCGCCACGGTGCAAGCGTCTGCCAGGACGATTCGCTCGACCGAGCTGTGAGTGAGGTCCCGCTCGTGCCAGAGAGCGACGTTCTCCAACGCCGCTGGCATGAGACTCCGTGCGTACCGCGCTAGTCCACAGAGCTGTTCGGCCTTCACAGGGTTGCTCTTGTGCGGCATCGCGGACGATCCCTTCTGCTCGCCCGAAAAGCCCTCTCTGAGCTCAGCGACCTCCGTCTGATGACCTAGACGGACGGTGGTCGCGAGGTTCTCCACCGCGGCCATCACGAGTGCTAATGAGAACACGAAGTCGGCGTGCCGGTCCCGTGCGATGACCTGGGAGGCCGGTTCCGGTCGTAACTGAAGTGCTTCGCACACGACCGCCTCAACCCTTGGCTCAACCACTGCATACGTGCCGACCGCGCCAGAGAGCTTGCCGACACGAAGACCATCGGTCGCTAAACCAACTCGGCCGACGGCACGGGCTACCTGGAGCGCCAGCAGGGCGAGTTTCGACCCAAACGTGACCGGGAGAGCATGCATACCGTGTGTGCGGCCCGGCATGGCAGCCGCTCGGTGCGCGCGCGCCTCACTCACCAACACTCGATGCAGGCGAGCACCAGCTTCGACAACCAGCTCCCCAGCGGCCACGAGTGCTAGGGCGAGGCCGGTGTCGACAACGTCTGACGACGTCAAGCCGAAGTGGAACCAGCGACCGTCGTTCCCCAGTCGCCCCGATACGACATCGACGAACGCGGCGACGTCATGGTGCGTCGTTTGCTCGCGAGCTTCAATCTCCGCGAGGAGCGAGTCATCGACCGCCGGTGAGGCACGGCGAATGCGGGCAGCGTCTTCGGCGGGCACCCGCCCGATTGCTGCGAGCGCATCCACCGCCAGAAGCTCGACCTGAAGCCAGCGCTCGACGCGCGCGCGATCGCTAAACAACTCCGCCATTTCCGGCGTGAGGTAGCGCGGAAGCATAGGAGACACGTTCGCTGGCTGGACGGGGTCCTCAACGTAGCCCACGGTGTACAGCGCGTGGCGGAGACGTGTCGCGATCATCACCTGGAGTATGAGACGCCGGTGTGACACCCACGCCCGCAAACGCGTGCCGTAGTCCTGGTCCCGAGCGTGGCGTCTGCGAGTGAATCGCGGCTTACCGTTCGGTAATTCCTTGGCAATCTCCGGCGCCACACGAGGAGAATCCGGCGGCACTCTCGGGACCCCGCAACGCTCTGACCAGGTACAACGCGGCTAGGCAAAATCCGACGTACCCGTCGGATGTCGGAAGCGCCTACGAATCAGGCGGTCGAGGATCGCACTCTCATACACCACCTTGACGGACACAACCAGCGGTGATTGCCCAACCAGTGCGAGCGCGCCCGCGCTGACCTTGAGACCAGGCGACTATGCACGGCTCGCACCCACCCCGGCTCCTGCAGACGCGCCCGTGGCGCGGATCGGCGGGCGGTGGGTTCTGCCTCTAGAGGCGATTCTCGCGGTATCCGATTGAGCCTTGTGCGGCAGCTGGCCCCGAACGGTGCGACGGACACGTCGGTCACTCCGCCTCCTTGCACACCGGGCAGGTCTGGGGTTTCGCGCCCCGGACCTTGATCCGTGTCCAATAGCCCTCGCAGGTCCGGCACGGGCCGAGGAGTTCCTGACCTTCGGCAATGGGGAGTCCCTCCGTGAGCACATCCTGCTCCTCGGGCGCTGCGGCTTCGGGCTCAGACTGCGGCTGAGGTGCCGCAGCCTCGGCCTCGGGCGGGCCCGGCATCGGCCCCGTGGGTTCGCCGGCCCCCGATCTGAGGTCGCGTTCGCTGCCGAACCAGGAGCGCACGCGGTCGGTCCAACTCATGGGCGGTGGCCTTCCGCTCTACGGGGATTTAGAACCGGGGACGTCCATGCGACGGTAGCGGCCGCGAGGTCTCCGACCGCGGACCTGCCCCTCCCCCAACACCGTCGAAGCCGGTGTCACATCTGAACTTCGAGATCGGCCTTCTCTCGACGAAGGGACTGCACGAACGCGGTCCATGACGTTATCCACAACGCTGTGGAATCCGGAGCGCACGTTGAGGACGGAGTCGGTAGGGTCCCGTGCACGCACGGTGTTCGGGCGAGCACCGACAGCACGAGGGGACGGTGGCATGACGCGCCGTCGGGGAGACGGTTCGTGGGCCTGGCTGGCCCGAGTGACGCTCGTCGGCATCGCCTTGCTCAGCGCGTGTAGCGACGAACCCAACGGCGGTGCCGAGCCGGGAGCGACGACGCCTGCGCCGGTGGCCACAACCGCCGAGTCGACCGCGACACCGTCGCCGAGTCCGGAGCCGACCTCGGAGGTGGAGGCCGCGTACCGCGCCTACCTCGACGCGACAGTCGAGGCGATGTCCACGGGCGATCCTGATAGCCCCGGACTCCGTGACCTGGCACGCGACCGAGCCTTGACAGCGGCGCAGGCACGCGTCGCGAACCTCACCTCCCAAGGCCGCATCGCACGGGGGGCGTTCGTCCCCGCAATCCAGTCGCTCGAGGTCGACGACGACAGCGCGCGGCTGCTGGACTGCTACCGGGCCGACATCGTCGAGTACGACCGCGACTCCAGCGAGGAGGTCGCTGATCGTGACGGCGTCCGATTCGCGGCGTCCGCCGAGCTGCGGAAGCAGGAAGGCGATTGGGTGGTCGTCGACTTCGCCGAGGACGACTTCTGCGTACCCGAGGATCTCGCCGCGGATATCGAGAGCAGCTACCTCGCGTTCTGGGACGCCGTCGAAACGGCGAGCCGGCCGCCGGACCCCGACCACCCCGCGCTGGCGGCGACGGCTGGCGGTGAGCAGCTCGAGGGCTTGCGCCAGCGGCTCGCGGAGTTCCGCGACGAGGGCTACGAGGTCCGCGGCCACAACACGCCCAACCCGCTGGCGGTGCAGATCACGTCGGACGACACCGTGGCGCTGGTGCGGGACTGCCGCGAGCTCGACCCGGAAGCCGGTGTGTACGACGCCGAGACCGGGGAGCGCATCCAGGGCGGCGCTGAACCCGGCGAGCGCTCGCTGTGGGAGAGCCGCATGGAACTCAGGGGCGGCGCCTGGAAGGTCGTCGACGCGGACCTGATCGAGGAGGAGAGCACATGCGATCCCGCTTCCTTCTGAGCGCCGCTCTCGCCGGACTCATGACCGTGCTGGCTGCCGCGCCCGCGTGGGCCAGCGACTCCGATGGCTGGGTCGACGTCGACGAGGACGACGCCACGATCGATGTCGGTGCCGAGGACCGAACCACCAACGGCGGGGGCAGCAGCGGCGCAGACTGCACCTGGACCCGCATCGACCCGGCCGACCTGCCGGCCGGAAGCGACATCCTCCCCATCCTGGAGCGGGACGGCAACCAGGAGTACGACTGGTACGTGCGGGAGTGCCCGCTGCCGGACGGAACCGTCGTGCGCGACCTCATACCGGTTCCGCGCGAGGCGCCGCCGGTCGATCCGACACAGCTACGTGACCGCGCGGTGAGCCGTCTCGAACTGCCGGCGCCCCAGCTCGCGATGAACCCACCTCAGGAACAGGTGGTCCGCATCGAGTCGTGGCTGTGGATCGACGACGAGGTCTGGCAGCAGCACTCACGGTCCGCGTCCGCGGGCGGGGTCACCGCGACCGTCACCGCGACTCCGGTGCGGGTCGTGTGGGATCTGGGCAACGGCGACACCGTGACCTGCGCGGGACCGGGCACGCCCTACGACCCGGCGCTACCCGAGGCGGAGCAGACGACCGACTGCTCGTACACCTACGGACACAGCTCCGCCGCCCAGCCGAACGGCACCTACCTCGTGACCGCGACGGTCGAGTGGGAGGTGGGCTGGACGGTGACCGGCGCCGCAGGTGGCGGTCCGCTTCCCGCGCTCTCCACCTCCACGACGCTGCCCGTCCGCGTCGCCGAGTTCCAGGCGCTCAACGAGTAGTCCCAAGCGAGGAGCACACCGTGTCGATGATCACGAGCCAGCGGGGCAACGGTTCCGGCAAGACGCAGACGCCACCGCTGCGCCTCGATCCGCCGGGCCGACTCCAGCGCCGTCCTCGCATGTCGTGGATCGGGCTGGGTGCGTTGCTCCTCGTGGCGTTCGGCCTGTTCGGGGCGATCACCATCGCACGAGTGGCGGACCGTGAGCCGGTGCTCGCGCTGGCGCAGCCCATCGAGCGTGGAGAGGAGCTGACAGCGGCTCACCTCACCACCGTACGGGTCGGCACCGACGACGAAGTGGCGGTGGCGCCCGCCTCGGAGGCCGACGGCATCGTCGGTCTGCGAGCCACCAGCGATCTGTCCCCCGGGACGCTCGTGACCCTCGACCACTTCACCGCCGGACCCTCCGTGGGTCCCGGGGAGAGCGTCATCGGTCTGGCGCTGGCACCGGGCGAGTACCCGACCGCGAACCTCCACGCCGGCGATGCCGTCGTCGTCGTCAGGACACCTGCACCGAACGGGCTGGACCGTGAGGCGTCGACCGAGGCCATCGTGCTCGCCGAGGCGGAGGTCTTCGCCGTCGAGCCGCTCAGCGACACCGCACGCACCCTGATGGTCTCGCTCACGGTGCCGTCGGAGTCGGCGCGCGAGATCGCGGCGGCGGCGGCTGAGGGACGGATACGGCTCGCGCTGGTGGGCGGATCATGAGCATCCTCGCCTTCGGCTCCGCCAAAGCGTCACCCGGTGTGACGACGTCGCTCCTCGCGATGGCGGCCGTCTGGCCCGCGGACCGCTCGCTGCTCCTCGTCGAGGCAGACCCCGACGGGGGCGTGCTCAGTGCGCGGTGCGGCTTGGCGGCGGAGCCTGGCCTGTCGACGCTCGCCGTGGCAGGACGGCGGTCGATGCCCCTGGGTGAGCTCGCCCGCCACGTCCAGCGGCTGCCCGGCGGCGACGTCGACGTCCTCGTCGGACCTCCATCGGCCGAGCAGTCACGCCGGGCGCTCGAGCTGGGCGCGGGGCCGCTCGCCGTCGCTCTGCGGGAGCTGCCCGGTACCGACGTGCTGGTGGACCTGGGCCGGTTGACGCCGGCGGCGACGACCTGGCCCCTCGTCGACGCCGCGGACCGTGTGGTCCTCGTGGCGCGTCCCCGTCTGGAGGAGCTCCAGATGCTCCCCGCGAGGTTGCGCGCGCTGACCGGTGCCGGAGTCGCCCCATCGTTGGTGCTCGTGGGTGAACGCCCCTACTCCCCCGCGGAGGTCACCACGGCGCTCGACGTGGACGTGCTCGCGGTGCTTGCCGACGACCCGCGCGCGGCGGCCGCCCTCACAGGCGAGCCGGGAGTGGCCGGACTGCGCCGCTCCCTCCTGCTGCGCAGTGCCCAGGACGCCGTCGCCGCGCTGCTCGCCGCATGCTCAGGCGGCCACGACGACGGCGAGGTGCGGGCGCCCGAGAGGGAGGAAGCGGAGGTGGTCACGTGAACCCAGGCGAGCGCGCGCTGCTCGTGTCCTCGATCGCCGGTGGTGTTGCCGACCAGCTCGCTGCCGAGGACGGCGCCGCGGAACAGGGCGGTCGCGCCCCGAAGCTGCCGGAAGACGAGCGGATGTACGCGCAGGCGCTGATCCGCGAACGACTCGAGGCCGACGCGGGTCGGCGGCTCCGGGTGGGCGAGGTGTCGCTGAGCACCAGCGATGAGGAGCTGGTCGCTCGCGAAGCGTTCGACCGCCTCTACGGGCTCGGTCGTCTCCAGCGCTACCTCGACGACCCGAGCGTCACCGACATCCACGTCCAGGGCTGTGACGTCGTGTGGTTGAAGCTCCTGGACGGATCGTGGTCGCGCGGCGCGTCGGTTGCGGACAGCGACGACGAACTCGTGGAGCTACTGCGAACGGCAGCCGCGCGCGTGGGCCGCACCGAGCGGCGCTTCGACTCGAGCGAGCCGGAACTCAACCTCCAACTCACCGACGGGTCGAGGTTGTTCGCGGTCATGGCGGTGTCCGCGCGGCCCTGTGTGTCGATCCGCAAGCACCAGTTCGACATCGCGCACCTCGATGACCTGGAGCTGCGCGGCACCCTGAGTGCCCCACTCGTCGCGTTCCTGCGCGCGGCAGTGGAGGCGCGCCGCAGCATCGTCATCGGTGGAGGTGTCGGGTGCGGCAAGACCACGTTGATGCGCGCGCTCATCAACGTGATACCTCAGCAGGAGCGCCTAGTGACCATCGAGGACGCGCTCGAACTCGGCGTGGATCGCTTCGTCGAGCTCCACCCCAACCTCGTCACTTTCGAATCGCGCGAGCCCAACATCGAGGGCGAGGGAGGCATCTCGCTCGAGCAGCTCGTGCGCATGGCGCTGCGGATGGACCCCGACCGGGTGTTCGTCGGCGAGGTCCGGGGAGCCGAGGTTCTCCCGATGCTCCTCGCGATGAGCCAGGGGCAGGACGGTTCGATGTGCACGATCCACGCCAACACCGCCAGAGGCGTGTTCCGGCGGTTGCAGATGTACGCGATGCTCCCGCCCCACCGCCTGGCTCCCGAGGACACGGCGGTGCTGATCGCCAACGCCGTCGACTTCGTGGTGCACCTCGACAAGCGCCGGATCGGCAACGACCCCACCGAGCGGTTCGTGACGTCGGTGCTCGAGGTCAGCGACGCCGAGGGCCGCGAGGTCGTCGCCAACGAGGTCTTCCGCCCCGGACCGGACGGGCGCGCCGTCCCGACAGGGATGGTGCGTGACGAGACGCTCGCGGCGCTCGAGGACGCCGGCCTGCGTCCCGGGATCGTCTCCGGCAACGGCCGAGGAGGCTGGTAGCGGTGGTGCTCATCGGAGCGGTGTGCGGGGCGGGGATGGCCTTGGGTGCTCTCGTCCTCGTCCTCGGCCTCCGCGGGGCGGAGGACACACCCGCTCGACGCCCGCCGCGCTCCCCGCTGGCGACGCAGCCCCTCGCGCTCGTGTCGGTGCTCACCTTCGTCGCGGCGCTGGCCGTCTACCTCCTCACCGGCTGGGTGGTCGGTGCGGCCATGGCAGCGCTGCTCGCTGCGACGCTCCCGCGGAGCTGGCGGCGCAGCCGCGAGCAGCACGCGCTCGTCGAGCGCACCGACGCGATCGCGGCGTGGACCGAGATGCTGCGCGACACGCTCGCGGCAGCTGCGGGGCTGGAACAGTCGATCGTGTCGACCGCACCGCACGCCCCCGAGGCGATCCGGGCAGAGGTCGGCCGGGTCGTTCGCCGTCTGGAGCGCGGGGAGCGGCTCGTCCACGGCCTGCGCCTGCTGGCCGACGACCTCGCCAACCCCGCCGCCGATCTCGTCGTTGCCGCGCTGGTGATCGCTGCGGAGAGGGAAGCCCGCGACCTCGTGCCGCTGCTGACCTCGCTCGCGAAGTCCACGCGCGAGGAGGCGCAGATGCGCCTGCACGTGCGGGCGAGCCGCGCCCGGCTGCGGACAACGGTCCGGGTCGTGGTCGGGAGCCTCGCCGTCTTCGCGGGCGGGCTGATCCTGTTCAACCCGGTCTACCTGGCCCCCTATCGCACGGTGCAGGGCCAGCTCGTGCTGCTGCTGGTCGGGGCCATCCTGCTCACGGGCTACGTGATGCTGCAGCGGATGGCGCGCATCCGCACCCCGCAGCGATTCCTGACGAGCGCCGCGGTCGGCGCCATGTCCGAGGTCGACCGATGACCGCGGCAGGGATGTTGGCCGGTGCCGGGATGGCCCTCGGGGCGCTGCTGATCGCCTGGGGAGTGGCGGCTCACCGACCACCGCTCGCGGAAGCGCTCGATGCGCTCCTCGAACCGCGACCGACCACGCCGGACTCGACCCGCACCGTGGCCGGGGACGGCTGGCGGCTCGGGCTGGCGCAGCGGGTCGGCCACTTCCTCGCAGCAGCAGGCATCGACGTGCGGAGGCTGGACGCCGACCTCCGAGTCGTCGGCCGTAGCAGCGAGGAGCACCTCGTCGAGAAGGCGACCGCGGCGCTGGTGGGCTTCGCCCTCCCTCCGGCCACGGTCGTGCTGATGCACCTCGGCGGCGGCGGTGCTCCCTGGTCGCTCGCGTTCGTGGGAGCGTTCGCGCTCGGCCTGGCCGGGTTCCTGCTCCCCGACCTGATCCTGGGGTCGCAGGCCGCCGAGCGTCGCCGCGACTTCCGCTACGCGCTGTCGTCGTACCTCGACCTGGCACACATGGCGCTCGCGGCAGGGGCCGGTGTCGAGACGGCGCTCGGTTACGCGGCCGACGCGGGCGAGGGTTGGCCCTTCGTCGAGCTGCGAGCTGCGCTCCGCCGCAGCCGCCTGGCCCGCACCAGCCCGTGGAGCGCGCTCGAGCGTCTCGGGGAGGACCTCGACGTCCCCGAGCTGCGCGAGGTCGCGTCGAGCCTCGGCATGGCCGGCACCCACGGCGCCAAGGTCAAGGGGTCGCTACAGGCACGCGCGGCTGCGCTGCGGTCGCGCGACCTCGCGGAGATGGAGGGCGAGGCAGGCGCCGCCACGGAACGCATGGCTCTGCCTTCCGTGCTTATGGTCGTGGGCTTCGTCGTCTTCGTCGGGTTCCCGGCGCTGCACGAGATCCTCGGGTTCTGACAACGAGAGGGAAGGAACGGACATGGGAGAGATCGCCTACCTCACCACGCTGTGGAGCTACTACGTGGAGCGGCTGCACGAGGCACGCGACGACGAGACCGGCGCCTTCACGACCGAGGCAGCGATCATCACCGCGATCCTCGCCGGGCTGGCGCTGGCCGTAGGGGCCGTCATCGTGGCCAAGGTCACCGGCAAGGCCGAGTCGATCCCCACGGACTGAACCGTTGGCCTCGGTGCAGCGACTGCGCAGCGACGCTGGTAGCAGCACGACCGAACTCGTGCTGCTGATGCCGGTCGTGCTCCTGCTGGTGCTGGTCGGCGTCCACGCGGGCCTGTACTACCACGCCGGTCACGTCGTCGAGGCCGCGGCACAGGAAGCCCTGGAGTCCGCGCAGGGGGAGCAGAGCAGTGCCCAGGACGGGCTCGACTCGGCGACGGCGTTCCTGGCGGAGGCGGGCGGCGTCCGGAACTCGGACGTCGAGGTGACCCGCGACGCCGCCGAGGTACGCGTCCTCGTCCAGGCGGAGGCGCCCAACGTCCTGCCCTTCGCCGTCTGGCACGTGACCGCCTCCGTGGCGGGGCCGGTCGAACGGTTCGTCGCCGAGGTGGACCGATGAGGACCGGATGGCAGGACGGGAGCGTCTCCACCGAGTTGGTGCTGCTCACGCCGGTCCTGCTCGCGCTGCTCGCGTTCGTGGTCTTCGCTGGCCGGGTCGGAGGGGCACAGCAGCAGATCACCGCCGCAGCGGACCAGGCCGCGCGCGCCGCCTCGCTCCGGGGCGATCCCGACTCGGCGATCGCCGCCGCATCGCAGGTGGCACAGGCGAACCTCGCCGATGCCGGCGTCACGTGCGCCGACGTGGGGATCGAGGTCGACACGGCTGCGTTCGGCGCCGGTGGCCAGGTCGGTGTCACCGTGACGTGCGTCGTGGAGCTGGACGACGTCGTGTTCGCCGGCCTGCCGGGGAGCCGGACGTTCACGTCGACCGCGGTCGAGATCATCGACCGCTACCGCGGGGGCGACTGATGCTCACGCGATGGCGCGGCGAGGACGGGGCGATCACGGTGTTCGTGGTCGCGCTGGTCCCGGCGATCATGCTCGTCGCGGGCCTGGTGTACGACGGCGGTCGCCTCCTCGCGGCACGCCGCGAGGCACACGACCTCGCCGACAACGCCGCACGCGCCGCCGCGCAAGAGGTCGACGTGGACGCGCTCCGCAGCGCTCGCACGCCGGTCGTCGAGCCGCTCGCCGCGCAAGCCGCCGGCGAGGCCTACCTGGCCGCGACAGGACACACCGGAACCGTCGTCGTCACCGCAGACCGGGTCGAGGTCACCGTCTCGATCACTACGTCGATGGCGCTGCTGCAGCTCGCCGGCATCTCCGAGCGGACCGTCACGGCCACCGGCCACGCGCGGATCGTGCGCGGCGTCACCGAACCGGAGAGCTGACATGAGGTACCGCGAACGCACGCTGCTTCGGGGCTTCGGGGCGCTGGTCGCGCTGCTCGTGGTCGTGGTCGGTGTCCCGGCGCTGCTGGTTCGGTTCGTGGGCTGGCCGCTGCCCACCGCGCTGCCGACCTGGGCGCAGTTCTCCAACGCCATCACCAGCGGCAACATCGACGACGCCACCATCATCAAGACCCTCGCCGTGGTCGTGTGGCTCGCCTGGTTGAACTTCAGCATCGGGGCGTCGGTCGAACTGGCGTCGCTCGTGCGGGGCGGGCGCGCGCGCCGTGTCGCAGGGCTGCGATCGGCGCAGCGTCTCGCCGCGAACCTGCTGACCGCAACATCCCTCGCTGTGGCCATGCTGACCCGCTCCGCTGCCGGTGTCGGGGCGGCGCCACCGACGCCTAGCCTCACCGCAGCGAGTGCTCTCATCGAGCAGCCCCAGCCATCCACGACGGGCGGGTCCGACCACGACCCTGGCTCGACGCGACCCGAACGCGGGGCAGCCTCCTCGGGTCGCGGTGCCGACGAGGTCGCCGGTGCCTGGACCTCGTACGTCCCCTACAACGTCGAGCGGGGCGACACCCTCTGGCGTCTGGCGGAGAGGTTCCTCGGTGACGGGTTGCGGTGGCGCGAGATCCGCGACCGCAACATCGGCCGCGTGCAGCCTGACGGCACGAAGCTGGCCGCCGGATCCACGGATCTCCGGCCCGGATGGACGCTGCTCGTACCCGCGAGCGATGCGTCCGCCGAACGGCCACCCTCGGTGCGCGACGACCCCTCGTCGACGGTCACGGTCGATCGGGGTGACACGCTCTGGGATCTTGCCGACGAGCACCTCGACGACCCGTTGCGCTGGACCGAGATGTACGAGCGCAACCGCGGCGTACCCCAACCCGACGGCGACGCTCTGACGGAACCGGACCTCATCCAGCCCGGCTGGGTGCTGACGCTCCCCGAGGCTGGCCCTGGCGAGGAGAGCGTCGGCACGCTGGGGATCGGCGACGCGGGCGAAGTCCGGGATGTGACCGAGCCGTCCCCACACCGCGAGGGGCCGGTCGTCCCCGACGCGCTCGACCGAGCACGCGCCACTCCGCCAGCGGGCCGGTGGGAACCCCGGCCCGTCACCCCGACCAGCGGGGCGAGCCCACAGGAGACCGGAGCAGCCTCGCCGGTTGATGAAGTCGAGGACTCCTCCGAGGACTCCTCCGAGGACTCCGCGATCGCGGTGACCGCGGGCGGGGCGATCGCGGCCGGGCTCATCCTGACGCTCGACCGCATCCGACGTGCCCGCCGCCGGCGCCGTCGACCCGACCACCGCATCCCGCTGCCCGATGGGCAGGATGCGGCCGCCGAACGGTTCCTGCGGGTCCATGCCGACCACGACACCGCGACGTTCGTGGATCTCGCCCTGCGGCACCTTGCGGACGGATGCGGAGGACGCCCCTCGCCGGCAGTGACGCTCGTGCTCTGCGGTCAGGACGACGTCACCGTCCATCTCGATGCACCAAGCGAAGACGTTCCCGAAGGCTGGCTGGCCTCCGGCGATTCCACGTGGGTGATCGAGCGTCCGGACAACCTGGATGCTCTCGCCCAGCACAAGGCCACGCCCTCGTTGTTCCCCGTGCTCGTGACCGTCGGCTCGACGCCCGACGGCCGCGCTGCACTGGTCAACCTGGCTGGGCGAGACCCTCTGGGCGTTCACGGCGACCCGGACCGGGCGGCCGAACTCATGGCTGTGTGGGCACTGGAACTCGCGACGACACCGCGAGTAGATGCCCTCGAAGTCCTGACGGTCGGCATCGACGGCCTCCCCGCCGACCTCGAGCGGCTCACCCCGCTAACGGATGCGGACGACCTGCATGCCGAACTTGCGCGAAGGCCCGTGACCGGCGAGGTCGAGGCTCCCTCATTGGTCGTCCTCGCCAACGGCGTCGACGACGAGGCGGAAGCGGCCGTGCGCGCGGCATCCGAGAAGCGCGAGGACCTGGTCGCGGTCATCAGCCGTTCGTGCTCACCAACGACACGACGGCATACCGAGATCACCGGCAACACCGCCGTGCTCCACCCCGCCGGGCTCGCCGTCGAACTCGTCGAACTCGGCATCAGCGACCTGGCCAGCGTGGGCCGGCTGCTGGACCAGGCCAAGAACGACCCCGAGCTACCGGTACCGCTCTCGGCGCTCGGGGACGACGACCACGAGGCCGGATCATCGGATACGCCTGTAGGTGAGGTCGACGTTCGGGTCCTCGGTCCGGTGGATGTCATCGGCGTGGATCGCTTCCCGACCAACAAGACCATGGAGCTCGTCGCCTACCTGGCCATGCATCGTGACGGGGCCACGACGGACATGCTCCTCGAAGCACTCTGGCCAAACCACGAGCCTCGCCCTGCCCGCCTCTACACCGAGGCCTCCCGCGCCCGCAAGGCCCTGGGCACGAGGGCGGACGGCAGTCCCTACCTACCCGACGCCGAGCTGGGTCGCTACCGCATCGCCGACGCGGTCACCTCCGACTACGAGCGCTTCAGCGCCCACGTCGCGGCGGCCACGAGAGACCCGGACCTGGCCGACCAACATCTGCGCGAGGCTCTGACGCTGGTGCGAGGCGCACCGTTCTCTGCGACCGCGACGGCGTACACCTGGGCACACCAGCTCGAGATCCGGATCTCCGAGGAGATCGTCACGGCCGCCCATGACCTGGCCCACCAGATGCTGGACTCCGCTCGGTACGAAGACGCGGTGTGGGCAGCCGAGCGCGGGCTTAGCGTCAACCCTCTCGCCGAGCCCCTGATCCGCGTCCTGATGATCGCCGCCGACGCCACCGGCAACACGGCTCGCGTGCACGAAGTGATGGCCCGCCTCCGAGAGACTCTGGCGGAGGACGACGCCAACGACGCCGACGACTGGCTACACCCCGAAACCATCACGCTGTTCGAACGCCTCTCGAGACGGCCAGTCCCGATCGACTAAGCAGCCTCGATGGGCCGAAGCTCTCCGACGTCAGGAGCCTGGGCTCAGGTTGGCTCCTGCTGCGGGTGCTTGAGCCGCCGAACCGTCTCGCGCGGGACGAACTCGATATCCGCATCGAGCGCCCAGGCGATGAGGCCGAGTGTTCTGACATCCGGCCACGTCTGACCGTTCTCCAGATCGCTGATCGTGTTGGGTCGCAGGCCGGTCATCTGCGCGAGTTGGCTGCGTCTCAGGCCGCGTTCCTCGCGGCGGCGGATGATCGCGCGGACGAGGTGGACAAACTGTTCGGCTACGTAGGCCGCGGCGTCACCTTCGTCCGCCACGATCCTGGTCGACTCCGGCCACGCTCCGTCGACGTAGTCGACGGGACGACGCTCGGGCTTGCTCGGCGAGGACGACATGCCGTCATCCTCAGCGCTCACCTGGCCGTCACGCAATCCCTCACCGACCCGGTGGACTTCCTAGCGTTCTAACGATAGAGTTCATATCGTTGTAACGCAGAAAGGGAGCCCGCATGCGTGTGCAGGTGTCGTACCCGGTGCCGTTCGTTCAATCCGGGCTGATCCACATCCTCGAGGACCTCGGGCACCTGATCGTGCCCGACCACCCCGACATCCTGATCACGGGCACCCTGCCCCAGGACCCGACCGCGCCGATCCTGCTGCTGTTGGATGAGCCCACACGGGCGCGCGCAGCCGAGGGCATCGCCCACCCGGGGGTGCGTGGCGTGCTGAGCGTGTCGGCGGAGCGGGACGAGATCGAGATCGCCCTCATGTGCATCTTCGACGGCGACATCCTCGTCGACTCGCGCGTCGGCCAAGAGGACGGCTTCGGCTACCTCGTACCTGGCAAGCGCAGCACCGACCGTCGCTACCCGTAACGTGATCGCCGTCGCCATCCTGAGCTCCGACCCGCTCAGCGACCGCGGCCTGCGAGAGATCCTCGTCGGCGTCGGCCTGCACGTCGTGGACGACCCCACGGACGCCGACGTCATCGCGACCACCGGCGAAGCCCCCGACGAGGCCAGCGCACCGGTCCTTCACGTGTCCAAGCCACAGCATCCGTCCGTCCTGCTGCTCGACCTGATCGTCGGCCGCATCGCAGGCATCGTGCTCATCGACCGCGAAGCCGTACACCTCGAGTTGGCCGTCCACGCGCTGGCCGGCGGGGAACGGTGGCTGGACCCTGCTCTCATCGAGGAGATGATCGTCGCGGCCCGGCGCGGGACCAGGTGGCGAGGACCGGCGGGGTTGACCGCCCAGGAGCTGCGCGTGGTCAGGCTCTTGGACCAGCGCACGAACCGCCAGATCGCAGACACGCTGGGGATCTCGACGGAGACTGTCAGGGCCCACCTCCGCAGCGCCGTGAGCAAGCTCGGTGCCTACGACCGGATCCATGCCGTCGACGTCGCACGGACGCGAAGGATCATCCGCTGAGTCGAGACTGCACGCGGCCGCCCAAGGCCAAGCGGATGTACGGGCCGAGCGGCCGAGCCAGCCCGAGACGCCGTCGCCGTCGTGCGTGCGTGTCCGTGCTGCCGGGCTGGCGCTCCCCATCGCCGCGGGAGCGGGAACTACCTCGGCGGGGTTGTCTAACCCTGTACTGAAGACCGGCGTCAAGATGAGACCTCGGCAAAGCGGAGCCGCGGCTGAGCGGCCATCGGTGGGCCACCGTCAGCCAGGACCCGGTACGACCTGCTTCACCTGCTCGGGACGGCGAGGGTCAGACTCGGCGCTTCAGATCCTCGAACGTCGCCAGGGCGCGGGTGTCTCCGAGCACCGTGGGATCCCACGCGAGCATCGGTCCGAATCGGTCGCGAACTACCGCTGACGGATCGAGCGCCCGTGACCAGAACTCGCGGACACTCTCGAGCTCCTCCATCCACATCTCCCGGCGATCACTTGCGTCGCGCCCGTACTGCTCGGCGAGTTCGAAGTAGCCGTCGCCAGGCAGCCCAGAGGCCTTGACGACCAGGGACGTGAGCATCGGGCGCCCGAGACGCTGCTCGTAGATCGCGATGTGGTACAGCATCCGACCCACAAGGTTGAAAGCTCCGGACTCCCGGAAGCCCTCCCCCGTCGTGGCCAGCCAGAGCTCCTCGTAGGTGACGTTCTCAGGAGTGTGGCTGGCGGCGATAGCGAGCAACCGCTCGCGCATCGCCCGTTCACTTGAAGTGAGCTGCAGCATGAGAGATTCTCCTCCGGCCGAAACCGGCGTCGTCTTAACGGATTGCCCCCGTGGGAGCAGGCTCCGTAGAGCCGTCATGATCGTACCTACTCGTGAGCCTCCCAGCGAGTCGCTACGGTCCCGCCAGCGTCGGGAGATCACATGTGGATACTTGCTGACGCCGACGGCAACATTGCACGGGACGAGGCAGGCGACACCGTCCCAGCCGCAGGCGGTATGCCCGCCTGCTTCATCGACCCACCTGTCACCACGAAGCGTCGCCGCACGGACACGGGGGTACGTGACGAGTTCGTCGTCCACTTCACCGGTCGACAGGGCCGGCTCAACAGCCACCTCCCCGCCCCTCTGCAGGCGCTCACCCCGCCGCAGCGCATCTTCAAGATCCTCCAAGATCGTGCGCTGCTCGCTGTCCAGGCCTTCGGACGCCATCGGAACTACCCAGTAATCTGTTTCTGCGAAGGCGACCAAGCGGCCCGCGCGAACCTCATGACCGGCGCCCGCTACGACCGATACGGGATTGCGTTCCATCGGCAGGCGGTCGAGGGCCTGGGGAGCCGCCCGGTCATCTACACCGACGCCGATGTGATCGAGCTGTTCTACACAGCGATACATCAGTACTGGCGCGACCACCGTGATGAACTCAGTGAGGACGACGAGCGGCGGCTCAAGATCACTCGGGCGCCGTTGATGCGGAACTGGCCCGGCGCTGAGGAGGATCAGGCCTACCTCCAGGAACATAGACTCAGCTTCGAGCTGCGCAACCCGAACGAGTGGTCTCATGAGCATGAGATGCGACTAGTGATGCCACGCCATAGTTCGGGAAGCGCCTGGGGCACGACGCCGAACATCTTCTACTGGCTGTTCGAGCCAAACCGGGGTCTTCCCCACTGAGGTGGGTCACGCCGTAGAGCGCTAATCGGTTCCTGTGACGCCAATCATCAACAGTCGGGCAGGTTGTCGAGGTTGTTGCGTGCGTCACCGTCTGGATCAGTCCGCAGGTAGGGACCGTCGCCGTCGTCAACGACGTGGATGTCGGTCCGGTCGGTACCAGGCTGCTGGACGTAGTAGGTGTGATCCCCGTCATCGATGTCAGCGATCGCACTCGCCTTCGATCGCGGCGACCAATACTGGTCGGGATTACACAGCGCCAGGATGTCGCCATCCTTATCCTTCTTCGTCTGCGTGACGCGACGATCGGCCATATCGAGCCTCCTTGCCAGTTCTGGATCATCGGGTGGTGAGGACTGTCCCGGAGAAAACAGCCGTCACCTACTAGTACGGACGAGGAGGCCTTCTTGTTACGCGCAGCCGACAACTACTTCGTACGGTGGTGATGCGCTACGTAACGTGGCCGCCCGCTTAGCCAGGAACCCCAGCTCCCGCACGCCTTCCGCTCGGCGTCGGTGCGGTCTTAGGCGCCGAGCTTGTCGCGCTCGGCAGTCGCCTCCGACAGCGGATCGCTGACGATATCGTGGGACTCGACGCTCACCCCCGGTCGTGGTCACGGCCGACCCCAAGGCGCGCAGCGCCCCGACTCAGCTATTAGCCGCCGCGCGGCCCACCGGAGGGGCGCTGTTCACGGTTGCGCTCTCGGTCCGCTCGCCGGTCATCGCTGCCGGGCTACAGGCGATCCTCCAAGATGGAGACATCGAGTGCGTCGATGAGGCCGAGGCCGCGGACGTGCTGGCGACGGACGACCTTCCCGTGCCGCAAGGGCCGCGCGTTCTGTACGCCGTCCAGGAGGCACCGTGCGCCCAAGTCCTTGAGCTTCTCCGCGCCGGGATCGCGGGCGTCATGCTGCTTGACAGGGAGCCCGTCACGGTGCTGGCCGCGACCTACGCCGTCGCCTCAGGCGGGATCTGGCTGGACCCGTGCTCAGCGATCGCCGGTGAGCTGGTCGTCGCTGCCTTCCGAGGTTCCCGGCTGCGTGGCCCATGGGGCTTGTCGGTCCAGCAGTTACGCGTCCTGCGCCACGTCGCACGGGGAGCGACGAACCGCCAGGTCGGCGACCGACTCGGGATCTCACCCGAAACCGTCAAGAATCACCTGAGTGATGCCATGCGCGCGATGGGCGCCTACGACCGTCTGCACGCCGCAGCGCTGTTCGAGCAGACTCTGTCGGAGGGATTTGACCCCTCGATCTTCCGCTAGCCCCGGCGCCCTATGTCCCGTCGGAGGGGACATAGATGCGCAGGCGCCGGGCCGGTCGCTGTGGTTCGAGGCCGCCGAACATCGTCCGCGCTCTGGACCTGGGCGCGCACCCCGTCCCACTCACCGGACATCCTTCGATTGGGTGGTGGCCATCCTCCACACCTGGCCCCTTCAGTCTCCGCCCAGTCTGACCATCGCGTTGTGGAGGAGTAGTCCCCCGGATTGGGGGAGGTGTCCCCCCAAGCGACGGGACCGTGTGCGGCAGGCGTCGTGCGTGTGGCGGTTGCGCGGGCGGAGTCCGCGCGGTTGATAGGAGATTCCGGGCAGCCTATTGACGGCGTAGCCCGGCTGGAGGAGGGTATGGGCCTCGTGCGTTTTCGGTACGGGCTCCCCTCGCCCGGTACTGGTCGCGCGGTTGAGACGGGGGCCCGAGACTGCTCGGGGTCGTGTTGGCTGCGCCAGCTTTGGAGCGTGGCCATGGTGGGGTCGAGGGGTCTTCGGTTCGGTCGTCTCGTCGCGTTGACGGTGGCGTTAGCGTTGCTGGTGCCGCTGGTGCCCGCGGTGGCGGTGGAGGCGCCGTCGGATCCCGACGGGCCTGTGGACGTCGAGGTGTCGGAGCCGGTGGAGTCGCTGACCGGCGAGGAGCCGGTCGATGACGTCCCCTCAGGTCGTGAGACTCCAACTGCGCCGCTCGAGACGCCCGACGCGCCGACGTCGGAGACGTCGGAGCCTGACGACACGTCGGGGACGACGGTTCCGGAGGTCCCGCTGGCGGTGGAGGTTCCCGCCGACGATCTGCGCGAGGGCGAGGTCGCCGAGTTGCGCACGCGGACCTCGCACACCGTCCGTCGTGACGATGGCCAGCTCGACACGCAGGTCGTGGATGGGCCGGTGCACTTCCGCGACCAGCAGGGGGCGTGGCGCCGCATCCGCTCCGAGTTGGTGCCCGAGGCGGTCGCGCCCGGGGCGGGCTGGCGCAACGCCGCGAACGATTTCGCGGTGCGGTTCAACCCGCAGATGACGCAGCGGTTCGCGCAGCTGACGGACCGGGCTGGGGCGCGCTGGTGGTGGACGCTGCAGGGTGCGACGGACGTGACCGGGACGGTGGAGGGCGCGACGATCACCTACCCGGGCGTGTTCCCGCAGGTGGACGCGGCCTACACGTCGTTGGCGACCGGGGTGAAGGAGACGTTGACGCTGCACGGCCCGCAGGCTCCCTCGACGTTCACGACCCGCATCGACACCGCCGGGGAGGATTGGCGCGCCGCCGAGCTGGAGGGCGGGTCGTGGGCGTTCTACCGCGCGCCCGCTACGGACGCGGTGTTCACGCTGTCCCCGCCGCTGGTGTTCGAGCAGCAGGCTGGTGTCGCGGGAGAAGACCCCCACGCGACGCTCGATGTCGAACCGGTCGAGGGCGGCTACGACCTGACCGTGACGGTCGATCCGGCGTGGCTGGCGGCGCCGGGACGGAACTGGCCGGTGGTGGTGGACCCGGTCGTCGACGTGGGCGATCCGACCAAGGACGCCTACTTCATCGCGTCGTGCTCGACCTGCACGGCGCGGGTGGGGTTCGAGCTGCCGGTGGGGACGACCGACGAGACCGTGTACCGCTCGGCGGTGGCGTTCGACCTGTCGGGCATCGCGACCGGGTCGGACATCACCAGCGCCTCGCTGCAGCTGTACTACGACGGCGGGTGCCTGCCCCTAACCGACATCACTCTCTCAGACCCGTCGAGCACGAGCCAGACCTCCTCGAGCGGGGCGACCGCCACGTGCGGGCTGGAGGACCATGTCCTGACCGTGCACGAGCTGTCACAGTCCTGGTCGGAGACCTCGACGTCGGCCGCCGTGTCGTCGTTCGGGTTCTCGCAGGCGTCGGCGACGGTACCGGCGGTTGGCACCAGGGGGTGGGTCTCGTGGGGCGTGACGAGCTCGGTGGAGGACTGGTATCTGGGGCTGGACCTGTCCAACGATGGCATGCTGATCAAGCGCAGCAGCGAGGGACCACGCAAGGGCGGCCCGAAGTTCGTGTCGCGGAACACCGCCGACGCGTCGAAACGGCCCCAGCTGCTGGTCACCTGGGTCGAGTCGGTCACTCTGGACGAGCCGGCCACGTTACGCTCCAACGGCGCCGAGCTGACCTGGTCGAAGTTCCTGGGCACGCAGGGCGACGGGTTCGCCTCCTACGAGGTCCACCGCAGCTGCCGGTTATGCTCCGGCAGTTTCTTCCCCTCGTCGTCGACACAGCTTGCGGTCATCGAGGACGCCGACACCACCTCGTTCACCGACACCACGGCCGGTCCGGGCCAGTTCCCCTACCAGGTCAAGGTGATCAAGGCCTCCGGTGCACACGCGACATCCAACCCACGCACCGTGACGTTGCCGGCCATCGGGCAGGTGCAACAGACGTTGCGGCCCGATCCGGTAGCGGGGACCGCCACGCAGATCACCGGCTACGACAGCGCACCGGTGTGCGTGAACCACGGCGCGTCGAGCCGGATGCTGGTGGGTGCGCGGGCGGACGCCACGACCCGCGCGCTGCTGCAATTCGACCTGTCCCACATCGCGTCGGACGCCCAGATCACCTCGGCCCAGCTGGGCCTGGAGCATGACCCGGTGTCGACCGGGCAGACCATCTCGGTTCATCCGGCCACGGCAGCCTGGGTCGAGGGCAGCGGAGATGGGACCTGTAGCGGTGACGGAGCGACGTGGCATGACCGTCGCGAAGGCGCGGTGACGTGGGAGACCGACGGCGGCGACCTCGACTCGACCGCCGCTTCGAGCCTGTCCAACGCAGCGGGGGATGTGGCGACCGACACGTTCAACCTCGCCGGGCTGGTGGAACAGTGGGTGGCGGGCACCCGACCCAACCACGGACTGGTGCTGTCCTCGTCACTGGGGTTGCCGGGCACCGATACGGCGATCAGCTACCTCACCGACGACGAGACCGCTTCGTGGGGCAAGCGCCCCACGCTGCAGCTGACCTACATCGATGGGTCGGCACCCATCGCCCCCCGGCTGACTCTGACGGGTGTTGACGAGGGTGGGACGGTGCGCGGTCAGGTCACCCTGCACGCCGACGCCACCGACGACCGCCGCGTCAAGCTCGTGCACTTCTACCTCAACGACAGCTACATCGGATCCGACACGAGCACACCGTTCGACCTGGCGTGGAACTCCACGACGTTCCCCAACACCACCGAGACCCACGGAGAGGCTGGCGCGCACGAGGAGTTCAAGGCGGTGGCGGTCGATGATGCCGGCAACGCGACCACGGCTCGCGGAGCCAAGGTACGCGTCGCCAACTCCACCCCGCCGACGGCGTCGATCACGGCGCCGCTGCAGGACGCGACCGTGGCGGGGGACGTGACTGTGTCGGCCACCGTCGCCGCGAACGCCCCGGCCTGGCTGACCCGGGCGGAGCTGTGGGTCGACGGGTGGCGCGTCGCCGAACGGTCCTGGACCGCCGGCGACACCGTCCCCCCCTCGGTGGAGTTCAGCTGGCCCACCCTGACCGGGTCGCGGCGCTTTTACGACGGCGTCCACGAGCTGACCGTGAAGGTGTTCGACTCCGAGACCGGCACCGGCACCTCCCAGACCCGCACCGTGACGGTGAACAACCGCGCCGTCAGCCGCTACTACGGCGACATCTCCGCTCCGCACATGCCCACCGACCTGCTCTACGACCCCGATATCAACCCGCAGCTGTCGTACACGTTCGACGCGACCGTGACCAACAACGGCCCCCTCGACTGGGGCACCATCCTGGGTGAGATATACCACTTGGAAGCGAACTGGATCGATTCGGCCGGCAGCGTCGTCGACGTGTCATCGGCAAGTTTGCCCCGGCTTCGATCGGGTGAATCGGTTACCGTGCCGATGACGGTCAGACCACCATCGCTACCGGCGGCAACCCATCGTGCCACGTACACGCTGCAACTGGACATCGTCGAGACCCTCGACCTAAGTGGTCACGACGCGCCCACCATCGTCACGTTCTCCTCGCGTGGGAACACGCCCAAGTCAGGCAACGCCACGGTGACCAAGGCCGAGTTCGCGCGGCAGCTGGGGCTGGAGAACCACCTCCACTACGTCGGCGAAGCCCTGGGTGGCGGGATGAGTCACCTGGTCAACGTCGCGACCGGCAACTCGCTGGTCAGCTTCACACCCTTCTCAGCCCCTGGTACCGGCCTCAACACGGTCGTCGACCTGGCCTACAACAGCCTCGAAGCCTCCTCCCGCTCACCTGTCGGGCACGGCTGGTCGCTGAACATCTCCGGGATGCAGCGCCTCGGCGAGCCGCTGGAGCTACACCCCAACGACGCCGACAAGAACGCGGGCCGCAACGACCGCACGATCGCGTTCACCGACGGCGACGGCACCGTGCACCACTTCACCGGCACCACAGCCTCGAACGATGCGGATGTGGTGTGGACCGAACCCGCCGGGGTCGACCTCTACCTGCGCACCTACCAGGGCCCCGACGCGTCCGACACCCGCTACTGGGCGATCACCCGCCCCGACCGGGTCACGTTCCTGTTCAACCGCGAGGGCTGGCCCACGGCGGTCCGGGACGGCAACGGCAACACGCTCACGTACGAGTACGTCGACCCCGACCCGGACGTGGCCGACGACGTGGGTTGGCCCCGCAAGCAGCTACATCGCGTGATCGATGCCGCAGGGCGGTCCTTCACACTGACCTACTACACCGCAGCGGACGCGCCGCACGCGCAGATTCGTGGGCTGGTCAAGGCCATCACCGACCACGACGGGTCCAGGCTGGAGTTCACCTACTACTACCACGACGGCAACCTGCGCACCATCACCCAGGTCGGCAACTCCGGAACCCAGCCGCGTCTACCGGCCGACGACCGGACCTGGACCTTCACCTACACCACCTCCAGCCTCAACGGCCCCGCGATACCTGGTGTCGCGGACCGTCGCGACCCCGACCCGGGTACTTCACCGCAATCCACGGCGCTGTACTCGGTCATCGACCCCCGCGACGGCGAGACCATCTTCGCCTACCACACCTCCGGGCGCGACAAGCGGCGCCTGGCGTCGCGGACCGACCGGGCGAAGCTCGTCGAGACCTACACCTACGCCGAAGAAACGCGGCGCGTCACCGTCACCGCCCCCGAGAACCGCGTCACCGTCTACAGCACCGATGCCCACGGCCGCATGGTGCAGCTCGAGGACCCCCTGAACCGGATCACCGGAGTGTCCTGGAGCGCCGACCACAAGGTCATCAAGGTCACCGAGCCCACGGAAGAGTTCACCACCTACGCCTACAACGCCAACGGGCTACCCACCTCCGTCGAAGACCAGCTCGGTAACAAGACGGTGCTGGAGTACACCGACCGGGCCGTGGCCGACCACACCACCGACACTCGCGACACCAGATCGCACATCTCCGACCTGGAGGCGGTCACCCGACCCGAAGGGGTCAAGACCACCGGCATCGACAACGACCACCGCTACACCTTCGGCATCGACCCGGCCACCGGCAACGTCTTGTCCGCGACGGTCCCAGGGGAACCTGGCAAGTTCCACACCACGACCTTCACCTACAACAGCAACGGGACCCTGGCGTCACGCACCGACCCGAACAACCACACCACGACCTTCCCCAGCTACCACAAGTCGGGACAGCCCATCAAGATCACCAACCCGCTGGGGCGGTCCACGCTGCTGTCGTACGACGATGACGGGCTGCTCACCGCCATCCAGGAACCCATCCACGCGACCAAGACGGGCACCCCGACGGCGAACTACCAGACCCAGCTGCACTACGACCGTTTCCACCGCCTCGTGCGCACCTCCACCCCCAAACACTACGCCACCAAGCGCGGGGTGCTGGTGTGGAACGGCGTCGCCTTCGACCCCAACGACAACGTCGAGGCCACGTTCGAGCCCGCCTACGGCGCCGACTACACCGCGGGCCCCGCGACCGGCACGGTGTTCGACGCGATGGACCGGCCCGTCACGGTCACCGAGCCCGACGACAACGACACCGCCGACACCAGCGACGACCACGTGACGAGGCTGGAGTACGACGAGGCGGGGCGCGTCGAAGCGGTCACCAGCCCACGGGGCACGGCCACCGCCAGGACGGACGACTTCCGCACCGAGTACACCTACGACGCGCTCGACCGGGTCGTGCGTCAGCGTCGCCTCGACGTCGACCAGGAAACCGGCACCGTCAACGACCCGGCCGACACCCACTTCTGCTACGACCTCGCCGGAGACCTGGTGTGGCAGGTCGCACCCAACGCCAAGCTCCTCGCCACCGTGGACTGCACTGCCACCTCGCCGCCCAGCCACACCACGGTCCGCAGCTACGACGACGCACACCGGCTGATCTCGGTCACCGACGCCGAGGACCACACGACCAGCTTCGGCTACAACGCCAACGACGAGCTGACCTCCCGCACCGACGCCGAGGGCGTGACCACCACCATCGACTACGACCAGCGCGGCCTGCCGGTCACGGTCACCGAGCCGTTCCAGGTCGACGCGTCCGGCGCATCGCTGCGCGACGCGGTCAGCCGCCACATCTACGACCCCGTCGGCAACCTCGAAACGGTCGTCTCGCCCCGCGGCTGGGACGCGTCGACGGACAAGGTCAGCTTCACCCACTACGTGACCCGCTACACCTACGACGCCGCCGATCGGCTCACCCGCGTCGCACTTCCCACCGATGCCACGACTGCTGCGTCGTTCGTGCACCGCCGCTACGACGACAACGGTCGCCTGACAGCTTCCACGCTTCCGGTGGCCGACGCGGTCCTTCCCTCCGGCGGATCGTTGCCGCAGGGCACGACCGTCGTCGGCTACTACGACACGGATTGGGTGCGGTTGCTCGACACAGCCCACGTGCCTGGCGCGACGCCGGCGCTGTTCGACTACGACGCTGCGGGACGCCAGGCCCTGCGTGTCGGGCAGCGAGAGGCGAGCTGGAGCTACACCGCCCGCGGACTGCTCCGCGAGCGCCACGACCGCGACGAGCAGGTGTCGCGGTTCGACTACGACGCCGACCGCAACCTGGTCAAGGCGCTCGAGGGCGGCGTTGAAGCGACCGGGATCGATCCGACCCTGGTGTGCTCCAGCTACGACGGCCGCGACCGGCCAAGCCAGGTCACCAGCGGCACCCCAGCCGCCAGCGACGAACCCGGCGTCGTCACGTGCAACTTCACAGGCGGTACCGACCTGACGACTCTCGACTACGACCTCGACGGCAACGTTACCCAACGGATCCTGGATGACGCGACCAGCCCGGCTCGCATGCAGACGCTGACGTACGACCAGATCGGTTGGCCCGCGACCTTCACCGATACCGGGCCCGACGGGCTGGGTAGCACCACCGACGACCTGGGCATCGACCACGACTTCGACGACGTGGGGCGGGAGAAGCAGCGCATCCTCAAGCGCTTCGACGGCACCGCGCTCATCCCTCACCAGACCACCACGTGGAGCTGGCACGGCAACGGCCTGCTCGACCAGCTCACCACCACGGTCGGCACGGACGTCGTCGAACGCCACACCGTCGGTTACCTCGATACGGCGGGGCGGTTCGTCAACGGCCACCGCACCAGCGACACCTTCCACCGCGCCGCCCCTGATACCGCGGTTCCGTGTCAGAGCCCCACCAGCCCGTGCACGGCCACCTACCGCTACGACGCGCGGGGCCGGCTCGTACTGGAGACCGACGGGCACGGCGGCACCATCAGCTACCAGCCCGACCTGATCGGCAACATCGAACGGATCGTCGACGACACCTCCGGCACCGCGGTGACCGTGCTGATGCAGTACCAGGGTGTCCAGCTCGAGCACGTCCAAGTCGACGGCGGTGCCCCGATCTACCACCACTATGACGGCGACGGCAACCTCGCCTGCACCACCTCGGTGGATGATGCGTCGCTGTGCCACCAGACCGCGAGCGGCAAGAGGGCTTCGGACGGGCTCGTCGCCGCCTACGTGTACGACAGACTCGACCGACTCGTCGCGACCCGCACCGTCCACCCCGACACCGGCAACGGCGCCAGCGTCGACGACACCGCCACTTTCCTTCACGACGCCCTCGACCGGCTCGTCACCATCGAAGAGACCCACTCGCCACCAGCCTCGGCGCCATCGTGGCCTGTCTGCTGCGAACCCTCGGACGGCGGCAGCACGCGCCTGACCGACCTCGCCTACGTCGCCCTAACCGATCTGGTCGCCAAGGAGACCCTCGACACGCACCGTTACGTCGGCGGGTTCGTCGGCGTCGAGCGCGAGCGGCGCAACCGCGTCTACTCCTACGACGCCGTGGGCAACCGCCTAGGGCTCGACATCGACAGCACCCTCGACTCCCGCACCCCCGAAGGCAGCTTCACTTTCGCCCACGACGTGCACGGCTCCACCTCGCTGCTGCTGGACGACCTCGGCGCTCCCGCCGCCAGCTACGGCTACCGCGCCTACGGCGCACCCGACCCGGCCCTGACCGCCGGAAACCACCTCGACATCGACCCCGACACCGACGCCATCGAAGACCTCGTCAACCCCTTCACCTACACCGGCAAACGGTTCGACACTGGCGCGAACCACCTCGACATGGGCGCCCGCCAGTTCTCCCCCAACACCACCCGGTTCCTCCAAGACGACATCTTCAACAACGCCCTCACCGACCTGAACACCAGCCTCGACCCCCTCACCGGCAACCGCTACGCCCTCGCCGGCGGCAACCCCCTCTCCTTCGTCGAACTCGACGGACGCCGCGTCACCGAGAACGGCGACGGCGGATCCATCACCTATGAGCCCACACGGATGTTCCGGCGAACGCCGCCGTCGACCGTTGCCACGCAATCCAAGCGAGGCTTCGTGCCGGAGTTCACCGCAGGCAGCTACTGCGCGTCAGAGTTCGGCGCCACAACGAACGAAGGCATCGCGTGTCTGCAGGCTGCCGAGGCCATCGGTGAGGCAGCCGACTTCTTCCTTACGGCCGCAGCGGTCGCCGAAGGGGTGCGAGCCGCTGGTGACACGGTCCTGTCCGTCCTTCCGGGGGGAGACTGCGTTCGCTTCGCAGGCGACCGCGACGCGACCAGCCTCGGATTCTGTCTCGCGGATGCGCCTGGCGGCCCGCTGGATGAGATAGTGGGAGCAGTCGCCGGCGGAATCCGCCGCATGGTTGACGAGACCGGCTCGGTTCGTAGAGCAGCAGGATTCCTTGGCCACTCTCTCGACGATCTTTCGGCCGCCGCTTCCCGGGCTGGCCCCGGTGAGTTGACGCTTGCAGGGCATAGCCTCTCCAAACACGCCGCCCGTCAGCGTTCTGCCAGCAAGCTCTTCCCCCCGCTACGAGGAGGGCCAGGCGAGATCAATAGGCTCGCACAGTTCCAGGTGGACGACATACTCACCCATCCGGGGTCGAGGGCCGTGCGCGGACACCGTGGCCGGTTTGGTGCCACGATCGAAGTGATTTCGCCCGATGGTCGCGGGCTTGTCTATAGCGGGTCTGGTAACTTCCTCTTCTTCGCGGAGTTCCCGTGATGGCGCACTTCGGCGACATCGAAGTTGGACTCTCCAGCCCTCCGGACCGCGATCAGCTAGTCGCTGACTTGCTTGTTGATCATGCACAGCTCGCAGAGGTACGCCTCGACTCCGGTGGCTTGGTCGTCGAAATCTATCCGCGCGCCGACGGGCGCCCATGGACTGTCGCAGAATCCGACCTCCAGGCAGCACTATCTGCTGCGGTTGAACTGTTAGGCGAATGATCATCGCGCACCGGTACTGATGACCGAGTCCGACGACAATGAGATGACACGGCCGACACCAACAACGAGACGTAACGAAGATGGAGGCGGGGCGCGTCGAAGCGGTCACCAGCCCACGAGGCACAGCCACCTCCAGGACCGATGACTTCCGCACCGAGTACAGCTACGACGACCTCGACCGGGTCGTGCGTGAGCGACGCCTCGACGTCGACCCGGAAACCGGCACCGTCAGCCTCCCGGCCGTCACCCACTTCTGCTACGACCTCGCCGGGGACCTGGTATGGTAGGTCGCACCCCGCGCCGGCCTCGTCAGCGTGGACTGCACCGCCACGTCCCCGCCCAGCCACACCACGGTCCGCGGCTACGACGACGCGCACCGGCTCATCTCGGTCACCGACGCCGAGGACCACACGACCAGCTTCGGCTACAACGCCAACGACGAGCTGACCTCCCGCACCGACGCCGAGGGTGTGACCACCATCGGCTACGACCAGCGTGGCCTGCCGGTCACGGTCACGAGCCGTTCCAGGTCGACGCGTCCGGCGCATCGCTGCGCGACGCGGTCACCCGCCACATCTACGACCCCGTCGGCAACCTCCAGACGGTCGTCTCGCCCCGCGGCTGGGACGCGTCGACGGACAAGGTCAGCTTCACCGATTACGTGACTCGCCACACCTGAACCACCCTGGGTTCGGTGGAGGCTCTGGGGTGCCTGGGGTAAAGTGGAGCTGTCCTGGGCCCACGGGACTACGCCATCGACGCGCGCATGACCTCGCAGCTGGCGGATGCTGCAAAGCCGACCGCGAGATCGCCAGGCGACAGCCGACCGGGACCCTGTCGTTCACTCCGACCGCAGAGGTCAGTTCCGCTCCGGCTCTCGTCGTTACCAGCGAGCCCTGCGCGCCCACGGCCTGACCGGTTCGATGGGGCGGGTGTCCGCCGCCGGGGACAACGCCGCGATGGAATCGATCTTCGCGCCGCTGCAGAAGAACGTGCTGAACCGCCAGGCCTGGACCACCCGAGACGAGTTCCGGCCCGCGATCATCACCTAGATCGAGCGGACCTACCACCGGCGCCGACGGCGACGCGCCCTCGGCAAGCTCACACCCGTCGAGTTCGAAGCCGTCATCGGCTACAACCGCATCACCGAAGCAGCATGACCCGCACAACTGCAGTCAACCAAAGTCTGGGCAGACCCGAATTGCAAGCGCAGAGATGAGGCTGGCCGGGACAGGCCCGGAACGTCGCTACCCCTGGCGAGCTCGGTGAACAAGCTGGAGATGCGCAGCCGAGCGTGCCAAGTCATGCCAAGTCATGCCAACCCTGGCCGTAGCGGGGCTGCCTCAACGGCCTCAGTTGTGCGTATCTCGCCGGGTTCGAGGAACGGTGCTGAACTTCTAATCCGTTGGTCGGGGGTTCGAATCCCTCCGGGCGCGCCGTACCCGACGGCCTCCCTCGCGGTCCGGCCTGAGTCCCGGGGCCGTATCGACTTCATCCCCCGATCCGGTCGGATATCAGGTCGGAACGGGTGACGAAGTTGCCGAGCTATCGCAGCGGTGGCTTCAGACGTGGTCGTGGTCGTGACCGTGTCCGTCGACGGCGTCAGCCAGGTCGGCCGTGACCGCGACTCCGATCAGCCGCCCCTCCTTCGTCGTCACGATCACCGATCCGGTCTCGGCGCGACGCATCCGCTCCAGCAGCCCCACCGGGTCCTCACTCGCCCGCACCGTCGTAGGCCCTTCGACGAGGACGTCCTTCACAGCCGCGTCCGGATCCGACTCGGCGTGACGTCGTAGCAGCTTGCCGAGAACCACTCGCTCATCGCCCAGGACGAGGGCGAAGCCCAGATCTCCGATGCGATCGAGCACGTCACCGGCGCGGTCGTCGAGCTGACACTCGGCCACATCGGTGCGCGCCAGCTCAGCCAGCAGGGGTCGGCCTTGCTGATCACCCTCGACCTCCCGGCCCGCGGCCAACCAGTCCTCCTTGCCTCCGGTGTACTCGTACACCTCTTCGAAGCCGTACTGCTCGAGCCGCCACGCGGCCCGCGGGCTCATGTCTCACAAGAAGCCGTTGCAGTACGTGACCACCGGCGCGTCGATGGCGAGGTCGGCCATCGCTCGGTCACGGGACAGCTCCTTGATCGGCAGGTTGATGGCGCCGGGCAGGTGCAGGTGCTCGTATTCGCGTGCCGACAACACCTCGACGAGCTGAGCGCCACGCGCGAGCAGCTCGATCAGACGATCCCGGTCCACAGCTTCGGGCATGCCGTCTCCTCTGGTCCGTGCGCCCACCATCGTGGAGTGCGCGGAGGGTCGCTGCATCCGAGGGAACACGCTACCTACGGTACGCGTTCCACCGCGCTGGAGGGTCAAGCCAGGAGGATGTCGGATGCTGATCGGTGAGGTGGCGTCGCGTACAGGCGTGACGACGAAGACGCTGCGGTTCTACGAGCGCCAGGGCCTGCTGCCGCGACCCCCGCGGACCCCGGGTGGGTACCGCGATTACGACACTGGTGCGGTGGATCGGGTGGCGTTCATCAAGGACGCGCAGGCGGCCGGGTTCACGCTCGCCCAGATCGGCGAGATCCTCGCCATCAGCGACGACGGCGAGCCACCCTGCGGTCACGTCACCTCGCTGGTGCAGAGGCGCCTCGACGAGGTCGAGCAGCGGCTGCGCGAGCTGCGGCAGGTCCGCAGCCAGCTGCGCGCCGTCGCCGAGCGTGCCCGTGACTTCGACCCGGCTGGCTGCGACGGGTTCTGCGGACTGATCCAGCGACCGCTGACAGACGTTGCTCACGATCGTGCTTGACCTTCCACCGTGGTGGTACCCCTACCGTGGGCCGCGCCCCCGACAGAGGACCCTCGCGTGAGCCTGACACCGCTGTTCGAGTTCACCTGGCAGGCCGATCCCTCCGCTGACACGGTCATCCCGCCCCAGGGTCGGGACGGCGCCCACCTCAGCGACGGGGCCGGTCGGGCCAGAGGCGAGCTGACGGGCACGATGCGGTTCTCCATGTACACCGGCGACTGCCCGCTCGATCCCGGCTACCTCGAGCTGGCTCAGGGAGAGCCCCGAGCCAGCGGCGATCACATCTGCACGGTCAACCCCGGCGCGCTGCTCGAGACCGACGACGGAGCGCTGCTCCAGCTCGACTTCCGCGGCTTCGGGCTGCGCCTGCAGTCGCGCGCACCGATGTGGTCGGTCAACGGTGCGCTGCGCGCGTTCACCCAGCACGAGAGCTACCGCTGGCTGACCGAGCAGCTGCTGGTGTTCGAGGGCGAGTTCGACGAGAGCACGGGGCGGGGCGACTACCGCGTGCTCGCCCAGGACCCACCGGCATGACCGCACCGGGCGGAACAGCCTCACCCTCGAGAGGGTTGCGCTGCGAGGAACCGCCGGCTGACGCTCGTCGTCGCGGGTGCGCGGTCGGGGAGGCACGCGTCCCTCAGTCGGGGAACCAGGACCGGATCGCCTCGATGATCTCGTCCGGCGCGTCCTCCCAGAGGTAGTGCCCGGCACCCTCGAGCTCGACCGTCCGGTGGTCGGGGAACGTGCGCTCGAAGCGTCGTCGCTCACGCTCCTTGAAGGCCTGGTCGGCGGTCGCCCACACGATCAGCGCGGGACGGTCGGCGACGCGGTCGAGGCCTGCGGCCACCTCCTCGAGCAGCGGCCGGGCGGCGTTGATCTCGCGCGGCATAACGTGGACCGGCTCCCGCGAGGCCGGGGTCGGGTGGGGCGCGGTGTACATCCGGTGCTCGGCGGGAGTCAGCTTGCGCCGACGGATGCCACCGGGGACGAAGACGCGCGCGAACACGTCGAACCGACGGACCAGCACGTGTCCCAGCGGGCCACCGAGCACGCGACCGAAGATCTTGGGGAAGGTCGCTTCGATCGGCCACGCCCAGGTGTTGCCGATGACGAAGGCACGGATCCGCTCCGGGTGCCGCACGCTCACGGCCATGCCGATGGGCCCGCCCCAGTCCTGCACGACCGGGGTGATGTCCTGCAGGTCCAGTTCCTCGACGAACCGCTCGACCATCCGCACGTGCTCGTGGATGCGGTAACCGTAGCCAGGTGGAGCGGTGGAGAGGCCGAAGCCGGGGTAGTCGAGCGCCACGCACCGGAACCGGTCGCCGAGACCCGAGATCAGGTGGCGGAACAGGAACGACCACGTCGGGTTGCCGTGCAACATCAGCAGCACCGGGCCCGTGCCCTCGTCGACGTAGTGGATGCGCGCCCCGTCGACGTCCAGCCAGCGGCTCTCGAACGGGAACAGGCTCTCGTCGAACCAGGCGGGGCGGGCCACGCGTGATCTCCTGAACGTGAACACCCCCGACGCTAGCCGCACCTCAGGTAGAAGATCCGCCGTCACACCAGGCGGCGACCTCGGCCGCGACCTGATCAGGGGCTGAGACCATGGGGAAGTGGCCGATACCGTCGAGCATGGCCAGATGGGTCGGGGCCCGAGCCCGCGCCTCGAACCGTTCGGCCATCACCGGCAGGGCCACCGGGTCGTCACGGCCCCACAGGATCAAGCAAGGTGCAGGGTGCCGCTCGATCGCGCCGGTGAACCGTGCCTCGCGAGCCTGGCGCTCGCGGATGTACCGGATGATGCGCGGCATCAGCCGGTCACCGTCACCGTGCCGCATCAGCCGCCACTGCGCATCGAGCTCCCCCCGTGGCGGCGGCGAGTTCGGACCGAAGACGTCGGTCAGACCCTGATCGAGCAGTCTTCGCGGCAGGCCCACCGGGAGCCTCCGGTCGGGCAGCGCCAGCAGCAGGCGCTGCCCGATGCGAAGGTGCGCCGAGCCGATGTAGATGGAACCGTTGGTCAGGACCCGGCGCCTGACGCGGAACGGCAGCTCGCCGTCGAGGTCCCGGGCCAGCAGTTCGCCGCCGACCGAGTCGCCCATGTCGTGGGTGACGAGGTCGATCTCCGCGAGACCGCGGGACACGATCAGGCTCTGGACGAGGTCGGCCTGCTCGCTGAGGCGGTACGGCTGATCGGGCTTCGAAGATAGTCCGAACCCGAGCAGGTCGAGCGCAAGAACGCGGCGGTCACGCCGCAGCGCCGGCACCATCAGCCGCCAGTCGTACGAGGACGTGGGGAAGCCGTGGACGAACACGACAGGCGGACCCGACTCCTCTCCGGTGACGGGCAGGTCGAGGGTGAACAGCTCGTGGCCGCGGATGACCTCGTGCTGTCCCAGCGCCCGCCACGCCGCGACGGGGTCGTTGGCCACTCAGGTTCCCCCCAGCTCTCTTCCCGTTCACGCTATCTCCCGGCGAGCGCCGGTCGACCGCCCCACGTGCCCGGCCGTTCGGACGGATGCGTACGCCGCCGGAGCGGGTTCCCCCCGGCGGACTGCCGACGAATGGAGCAACGATGGGTTCACGGCTGGTGCGGGATGCGTTGATCGGTGCTGTCGCTGGCACCGTCGGGACCTTGGCGATGGACCTTCTGTGGTACCAGCGCTACCGGTCGGGAGGTGGCGAGGATTCCTTCACCGAGTGGGAGTTCGTCAACTCGACGGAGTCGTTCGACGACGCCTCGGCGCCTGGCGAGGTCGGCAAGCGCCTGGCCGATACGGTCGGCGTCGACCTGCCCGACGAAGCGGCCGGTACCACGACCAACGTCATGCACTGGCTCACCGGCATCGGGTACGGCATCGGACACGGACTGCTACAGCGCGGCCGTGGCACGATCACGGGTGGCGTGCTGACTGGGGTCGGTGCCTTCACCAACAGCTACGTCACGCTGGGGGCGATGGGCGTGTACAAGCCCATGTGGGAGTACGACGCCCAGACGCTGATGAAGGATCTGTCGGCTCACATCGTGTACGGGCTGGCGACGAGCGCGGCCTTCGCGACGCTCACCTCCTCGGACGACGACTGACGTGATCGGTCGGCCACGGAATGGCGACCGTCGACGAACGGTTCCCGGGACGTGGACGGAAAAGGTGGCCTGGGCATCGTCGTCGCGATCGTGACGGTCGGCTTGGCGCTGCTGCTGGTCGCGATGCCCGTCCTGCGACAGCCCGGCGTCGAGGAGGCCGACACGCCTGATCTGGCTGTGAACGATCCCGACGAGGTGGCAGACCCGACCGAGACCGAGCCGCTGCCGCCCGGCTACCAGCGGGTCGTCTCGCGTGACTGCATACGCCCCATCTACGCCCCGCAGTTCCTCACCGCCACCGAGACGGAGTGGGACGAGGGCACCCTGGTACTCGGGGTCGCCCTGCACGGGGAAGCGCACGCGTACCCGATCAACGTGCTCAACCACCGGGAGATGGTCCTCGACCGGCTCGGCGGCACGCCGATCCTGTCCACCTGGTGACCGCTGTGCGCCACGGCGATGGTCCATCGCCGAGAGATCGACGGGGCGGAGGTGGTGCTGGGGAACCAGGGTGATCTCTACAAGCGCGCCATGACCTGGTGGGATCACGACACCGGCAGCGTGTGGAGCCAGCCCTCGGGCGAGGCCATCCTCGGACCGAGGAAGGGTCAGCGCCTGGAGCTGCTGCCGTCGACGCTGACCACGTGGGGCGCCTGGACGGCGGAGCACCCCGAGACGCTCGCTCTCGACGCTGGCGGCGGACCTACTAGCTTCGCGCTCGACGACATGCTGATCGTGGTCGATCTGGAACGTGGCGAACCCGTGGGTGTGCCTTACCTCGACCTCCAGGAGGTCACGGTGGTCAACGTCGAGGTGGCCGACACGCCGGTCGCGGTCGTGCTCGACCCAACGACGGGCTCGTGGGCGGCGCTGTCTCGCCAGCTGCCCGACGGACGTATCGTCGAACTCCAGGCCCGAGAGGGTGGACTGCACGCAGGCGACGGTCTGCGCTGGACAGCGCTCGGACGTCCGCTCGGTGGTCAGGCACCGCCGCTTCAGCCCCTGCCGTCGTTCACGAGCTTCCCCCGGGACTTCGCTGCCCACTTCCCCGGCAGCCGCATCGTGCGTGGCTGAGCCGGCGTCATGAGCGACCGCGCGATCGAGGAACACGCCTTCCTGTCCGACTCCCACTCCACCGCCCTGGTCAGGTTGGACGGGTCCGTGGAATGGCTGGCCTTCCCGCGCTTCGATTCGCCCAGTGTCTGCGCCCGACTGCTCGACGACGAGGCGGGCCACTTCCGCGTGGGCGTCGCCGGCGAGACGGAAGTGACCCGACGCTACATCGACGGCAGCCTTGTGCTCGAGACGACCTTCCGCACCCCAGATGGGGTGTTGCGCCTGACCGACGCGTTGGCGCTGGGGGTCGGCGAGCGTGGGCACGAACTCGGCCGGGACGCGCCGCATGCGCTGCTCCGCCACGCCACCTGCACCGAGGGCCAGGTACGTCTGCAGGTGGAGTTCGCCCCCCGCCCCGAGTACGGGCTGACGCGGCCACTGCTGTGCCACAGCGAAGGGGGAGTCGTGACCCGCGGGAGCCCCGACGCGCTCGCCCTGACGACCGACGTCCAACTCGCGGTCGACGGTGGGACCGCCGGCGCGGAGCTGGAACTCACGGCCGGCGACGAGGCGAGCTTCGTCCTGCAGTGGTCACGAGCGTGGGAAGGCGAGCCTGCCGCGTGGCATGCCGACGACGTACGCGACCGGATCGACGACACGCTCGAAGCATGGTCGTCGTGGGCGGAGCAACATCAGGGCTACGACGGCCCCTGGCGCGATCTGGTCCGCTTCAGCGGAGCGGTGCTGCAGGGACTGACCTTCCAGCCCACCGGAGCCATCGTGGCCGCGCCGACGACGTCGCTGCCCGAGACCATCGGCGGGGGGCGCAACTGGGACTACCGCTACGGCTGGCTGCGCGATGCGTCGATGACCCTCGACGCGTTGTGGGTCGCGGCCTGCCCCGACGAGGCGAGCGCCTTCGTATCGTGGCTCGTCGGGGCGGCCGCCACCGACATGCACAGCGACGCGGCGATACAGATCATGTACGGCATCGCGGGTGAACACGACCTCGCGGAACGGACCCTCGATCATCTGACCGGCTGGCGCGGCTCCGGTCCGGTCCGCATCGGCAACGCCGCCTTCGACCAACGCCAGCTCGACGTCTACGGCGAGGTGCTCGACGCCGTCTTCCGGCTGCGCGAGCAGCTCCTGCCCCTCGACGGGGTGACGCGCCGGTTCCTGGTCGACCTCGCCGACGCGGCGGTCCGTGACTGGCAGGAGCCCGACCAGGGGATCTGGGAGGTCCGCGGCGGTCCCCGACACTTCCTGCACTCCAAGCTGATGTGCTGGGTCGCGCTCGACCGTGCGCTGCAGCTAACTGACGACCTCCACACCTCGCACGAAGACGTGCAGCGCTGGACCGAAGCCCGGCGGGCGATCCGCTCCGCGATCCTCGAGCGCGGCTACCACGACGGCATCGGAGCGTTCACCCAGGCGTTCGGTTCCGACGTACTCGATGCCAGTGCGCTGCGAATCCCGCTGGTGGGGTTCCTGCCCGGCGACGACGCTCGGGTGCGCTCGACCGTGGCGGCCATCGAGGAGCGGCTGACCGACGATGCCGGGTTCGTGTACCGCTACCGCCACCACGACGGACTGGCCGGCGAGGAGGGCACGTTCCTGCTGTGCACCTTCTGGCTGGCGCAAGCGCACGCGATGGCGGGCGAGGTCGAGCGTGCCCGGGAACTGTTCGAGGCCGCCATCGCCGTGCGCAACGACGTCGACCTGCTCGCCGAGGAGTACGGCGAGGGACAGCTCTTGGGCAACTTCCCCCAGGCCTTCAGCCACGTGGGTCTCGTCAACGCTGCCTGGGCGATCACGGAGGCCGAGCGTGCCGGCCAGGCACGAGAGCACCCGACAGAGCACCGTGGCGACGCCGGAGATGCGGCATGACGGACCCTCTCCCGATCCCGTCTGACGACCACCAGGACGGCGCCGGCTCGGACTGGTGACCTCTTCGGTCCGCTACCCCGCCTGCCACGACGTTCGCGAGCGACTTCGTTGCGGTGGGTGCAGCGTCAGAAGGTCAGGACCTCGTAGCCGTCCTGGAGCAGGGTGCGGAAGCTGGGGTGGCGCTTGTACTCGTCCAGCAATCTGATGCCGGCGTTCTCGACGTCTTCGGTGGCGTCGAACGCTTCGGCGCAGTAGCTGCACGCGCCCGCGATGACGTCCTCCACGGACTCGTAGAGCCGATGAGCTTGGTGGTCGGTGTCGGACAGCTCGCCGGGCCAGCGTGTTCCCGCGCCGTCGAAGATGAGCTTGACGTCGTCGCCGGCGTCGTGGAACTCCTTCACGGCGGTCATGGCGTTGACGACACGAGCGAGGTTCTCGTGGGTCTCGGTGTCTGCGAGTACGACGGTAGCGACCTTCATGGCATCTCCCGGTGTTCGTAGGTGTCGTTCCTAGTGTGCTGCCCTCCGTGGACCCATCAGTCGCTGTCACCGACCGCATGGTCAGCCGTCATGGGGCGGCTGCTGGCGACGAGAGTGAGCACACGAAGCGGGGTGATGAGGTACGCATCGAGGATGGCGCCCGAACCCGCTGTCCGGGAGATCGCCAGCATCATGCTGGCCGTCACGACGTTCGTGGCGGCGAACCTCCAGCACAGCCCGGCCAACATGGGCTACTTCGCGCTGTGGATGGCCGAGACCGCGCAGGGTCCCGGCTGGGCGACGGCGCTGGGCTGGAACATCGTCCCGGCCGGGATCGGCAACATGCTCGGTGCTGCCGTCCTGGTCGCGCTGCCGTTCTGGTACGTGTTCCGCCCTTCGGCGGGCACGGGCGACGAGCGCGCGGGATCCTGACCTCTCGGCGCCCTGCGTGGGTCAGTTGACGGATCGCGGACGTGCGCGTGAGGGGAGCAGCGGGATCAGCTGCTGGTTCTCGGCCGGGTCGAGCACGCTGTGCTGGACGCACGCCGGGACGACACGGTCCGATGCCGGGTGTGCCATCCCGTACGCGCACGCGCGCAGGCGCTCCTGCGTGGCGCGCGTGTCGGCGTCCTCGGCGTCGACGCCGCGCTCCATCAGCTCCCACGCGCGGCGGACGGCGGCTGCGTCCATGAAGCGGTGCATGACGTAGGTCGTCGCCAGGATCGGTGGTCTGCTCCGCCGCTCCGGTTCATCCAGCACGCCAGGGGCGGCACGCGCCAGGAATCGCGCGACCCATCGCGTCAAGACGATCGCATCGGTCGGATGTCGGACGAGCGAGCGTGCCGCGCGGGCGAGCTTGACCGGCCACGTATCCAGACGCAGGTTGGCCGGGATCGCCTGCAGGTAGGCGTCGCGGGCCCGCAGGTCACGGGGGTCGAGGTCGTCGAACACCGGGACGTAACGCCGACCAACCCACACGCCCCAGGTGGAGCGGTTGCAGCGCTCGTCGCCGGCCTGGAGCACCCGGAACGGCAGACGACGTCCCACGCCGCGCTCGATCTCCCGCCAGACCCGCTCGTCGGTCAGCTCACGGTAGCCCTCGCCCCAACGGCGCTCGTCGCCGACGTAGGCGGCCGGCTGGAACGAGGCCATCCGGTACCCCAGGCGGCGGCAGACCCGTACGACCTCGGCGATCTCGTCGACGTTGTCGGGCGTGACCGTCATGTTGTGCGCCAGGTAGCTGCGGACCCCGTGACGCTCGCGCAGGCGCCGGAACATCACCGCGATCCGTGCCCGCTCGTCGTGGAGCTCGGCCTCGTTGGCCGGCCTCCTGACCGCGCGACGGCCGCGCATCGTGGAGTCGATGTGAACCGCGAACGACACCGAGTCGAACCGCGGCTGCCCGTCGGCATCGAGCACGACCGCTTCGAGGTAGTCGTCGTCGAAGTCGCCGTGCGTGAAGCTCATCGGGATGCGACCGTGACGACGCATCACGGCGAGGGCCTCGGCGTGCGCATCGGGCGGCAGCAACGAGACCTCTCCACCGATCAGCTGGGCGTACTGGCCCGGTCCACGGCGCTGTCGCAGGTAGGCCATCTGGCGATCGACCTCGGCGATGGTGTGGGAACCGTCGATAGGAACCCGGTTCGCCTCCGCTCCGTGGTAGCAAGGCTCGCAGCCGAAGTCGCAGGAGGGGAAGACCCCGTGGGTCGCCTCGCAGCCGGTGAACTTGCGACCCACCATCTGCGCCGGCGTCCGGACACGTTCGGGCAGCTCTGCCCAGCGTTCGGCGTGCGCCGCGGCGACCTCGTCATCCACCGGCCGCGTCGTGAGTTCGATGTCACGCAGACGTCGGCGCGACCGTTCCCACACGGCGCGGACCGCGAATGCTCGACGGTGGCTGCTCACCCGCCCAGGACCCTCGTGACCGCCCGCGCGAGCAATCCGGGACGGGGCGGTTCGTAGCCCTCCGGGAGACGCTCCGGCAGCTCGGCCGCGACCGTCCGCAGCACGTCGGGGATCGAGGGGTTGACCAGGGCCACCGCGCCGATCCGTACGGTCGGGACGGTCTCGTTCCCCCCAGCGACGCTCCGGACGAAGCGCGCCGCAGCCTCGTCCTGCCAGATGTCGACCCGGTCGAAGGCGAGACCGCTGCGCTCGAGCCCGAGTAGCAGCGATGCGCAGAAGCCGCACCCGGGACGCCAGTAGACGGTGATGCTGTTCGCCGTCACGGGGCTACCTCGACGATGGGTTCGGCACTGTGCGACCTCCCGATGCTGGCCGCGGAAGGAGCCCGGGCCCACCGGTGTTCCTGTCCGGTCGGGCAGGGAACCGAGGTGGTCGACGGCTTGTTCCACCTCGCGTGCTCACCGGGATGTGGCGACCGTGGGATCAGCAGATCCCGCTGGCCGGATCGCAGGTAAGGCCCGAACCGACGTCGCCGTACCGCTCCTCGAGCCAGCGCGCGAGTGCTGGCTCGAGTTGGTCGCCGGGGACGTACCCGCGCGTCACGACCGCGAGGTCGTCACCGTCGCGCAGAAGCACGGTCGGGAACCCTGCGACGCCGAGGTCCCGTGCCTGCTCGATGTCCCTCCGCGTCTGCTCGAGCGTGGCCGGGTCGTGCAGTACCTGGCGGTACTCGTCGCGGTCGGCGTAGAAGCCCTCCAGCAGATCGGGGAAGACCGATAGGTCGGTGACATCGACGCCCTCGACGTAGAACGCCCGGTGAACGCGAGCGAGCCACCGCAGCGTGTTTTGCGGAGCGAGCTGGCGCAGGGCGACCACCGCACGGCAGGCCGGTTCGGTGTCGTAGGCCCACCCCTCGTGCTCCAGGGCCGCCGTGGTGAACCGCTGGCCGGTCGTCTCGGCGACCTGCCGCCAGTAGCGCCCCATCGCGACCCGCTCGGGGGCACCCATCGGTTCGGCTCTACCCCCGGTCCTGAGGCCGCCCATGATGGTGCGCAGAGGGATGTCGAGGCGAGTGTCGAGCCGCTCGAGGACGGGGGCGAAGCCCCAACACCAGCTGCACATGGGGTCGCCGACGTAGATCAGCTCGAGGTCAGGCCGGGCCGCTCGGCCGAGACCGAGATCGAGCTGCTCGCGTCGCTGCGTGCGTTCGGTCACAGGGATCACGTGGCCTCGTCGGCGGTGAGTCCCTCCGCGAACGTCCGCAGCCGTTCGACGGCGTCCGGGTCGGGTGCTGTGGACAGTTCCGCGAGCGAGCGCTTGACCTCGCGGTAGACGGACGCCTCGATGCCGCAGCGCTCGCAGTGCTCGAGGTGCACGGCGACGAGGTGGGTCTTGGACTCGGGTAGTTCGCCGTCGAGGAACGATTGCAGGACCTGTGCGACCTCGCGGCAGTCGGGTGGTAGCACCAGTCGGCGCAGTTTGCGGATCATCGTGTTCCCCCATCGAGGTACCCGGCCTTCTCGAGCCGGGTTCGGAGCTTGTTGCGGGCGCGGTGGAGGCGGCTCATGACGGTCCCGATCGGGATGTCGAGGACCTCGGCGGCCTCGCGGTACGACAGCCCGTCGATGTCGACCAGGGCGATCACGGCGCGGTGGTCGTCGGAGAGGCGCTTCAGCGCGACGACGAGGGTGTCGTCGGGGATGCGGTCGAGGGCGGCCTCCGCGGCGCCGTCGGTGCGACCGGCGGACCCAGTGGCGGGCATGGAACCCAGGGTGCGTTGCTCGTCCCAGAGCAGGTCCGGGGTGCGCTTGCGGGCGCGGTTGATGTTGCTGTTGCGCAGGATCGTCAGCAGCCAGGCGCGGGGGTGACGGCCGTCGAAACGCTCGATGGCGCGGTAGGCCCGCAGCAGCGTCTCCTGGACCACGTCCTCGGCGTCGTGGGGGTCGCGGGTCAGGCGCATGGCGACGGCGTAGAGCAGCTCGAGCTCCGGGACGACGTAGGTCTGGAACGCCTCGTCGCGGGCGTCGGGTTGGCGGGTCTCGGTGGGGCTCACGATCGCTGAAACCGGATCGGGCCCCGTCGCATTCCGTCGCTCGGGATGTCCCGGCGTCGTCGACACGATCGCGAGCGTAGTGTGACGGCAAGGTCACGCAGGGGTTCCCCGAGTCGCGCGACAGACCGTCGAGGCGGATGGATGCCAGACGTGCCGCTGCGTGTTGACTCGGGGGCGGAACGAGATGGTCGAGCGCGACCAGGAGGCAGCATCGTGCGAACCGGCCGGGACGCGGCGCTGTCGGCGAGCGTGAACGAGGAGCACGACCAGCCCCTCCCTGGCTGGGCTCTGGCCGGCGGAGCGGTGACGTTGCTGGCGGTGACGCTGGAACTCCTGGGCAGCGTCCTGGGCGACTCACCCTCCACCGGCTATCCCGGCTGGCTGGTCCCGATCGCATGGCCTACCGCGGTGAGGGTCGCGTGGTGGCTGGTGGCGACTGCTGGTGCGGCCGCCACCAGCCACGGCCTCGCCCACGCGGCGGGGCGCCGCGGCTACGTGCGGACCGTCGTCGTCGCCGCCCCCTTCCTGATCTTCGCCGTCGGGATCGCGCTCGGCGCGGAGTGGGCAACCTGGCACTAGGCAGGAAGCGATGACGAGAGCGGGGGGTTCCGAGGTGTGAGCCACGCCCCGCGTCGATCCCGGACACCCACGTGAACGAGCTGCTGTTCCCGCGCACCGATGCCGGCGTGCTGGTGCAGGTGGTCGTGCTCGCCGCGATCGTGGCGACCGCTCTCTGGCGGACGTGGGCGAACCCCGACCTGCGCCTGCTGGTGGTCGGCTCCGGCCTGCTCGGGTTCGCCCTTATGGGGTTGCGCGCAGCACACTGATCGTTCCACTGGGGCGATCGACGCCGCCACCTGAGTCGGGAGGATCGGATCGTGTCAGCGAACCCGCCCGCCGCCGGTGAGCCCGCCCCCGCTCTGCGGCTGGCCGATCTCGACGGCACCGTCACCGATCTGCGCGACCTCCGCGGTAGGCCGGTGCTCGTCTCGTTCCTGCGCCACGCCGGTTGACTGATCTGCCACGCGCACCTCGTGAAGGTGCACGAGCGGGCGGGACGCCTCGAACGCCTGGACGCCACCGCGATCTTCGTCGTCCACGACACCCCGGAGCTCGTCCGGGCGGGACTGCTACGGGGCGTCGAGCGGCCGCAGCGCTTCCCCGTGCTCGTCGATCCCGAGCGCGCCGCGTACCGCGCGTGGGGGCTCCGCCGGGCGCCCTGGTGGCGGGTCTGGCTCGACCCCGGCGTCTGGCGCCGCTACGCCGCGCTGCTCGCCTCGGGGCAACGTCTCCGGCGTTCCGGTGTGGACACGCTCCAGCTTGGCGGGGACTTCGTCGTCGCCCCGGATGGGACCGTCGCGTACAGCCGTCCGCAGCGTCGCGACGACCGCCCACCTGTCGGGGAACTCGTCGCGATCATCCAGCGCCTACGTACGGCGTGACCGGTCGCGGTGTCACTGCGTCGAGTCGCGGCCCCCGCGCAGGGTGTAGAGCAGGGCCAACGCCGCCAGCGCCCCGAGCGCCCCGCCCCACAACAGGGGCCGATCTCCGATGAGCTCGGTCACCCGCGACGACCAGGTCTCCACCAGCGTGATCGGTCCCGAGGCAGCGAGCGGATCGGAGAGGTTGGCGATCCAGAACCAGACGATGTACGCGCCGGCCAGCAACAGGATGGCGCCGGACACACGGTTGACGTAGCGCGCGGAGCGGCGCAACCGTTGCACCAGCCCGCGCTTGCCCAACGACAGCGCCAGTGTGACGACCATGAGGACCAGCGCCATCCCGATCCCATAGACCACGAAGAGCAGGATCCCGCTGATCAGGTTCGTGCTGGGGATGGCTCCGGCGACCACGGCGAGGAAGATAGGAAGCGTGCACGACAGCGAGGCCACGGCGTAGCTGACGCCGAAGGTGAACACCGCCGAGTAGCGTCGCCCCTCGCTGGCACGAGCGAGCTTGGGGAGGCTGACGACCGGCTCGTACCCGGCGAGCATCGCGATGCCGAGGACAGCGACCGCGCCTCCGATGACGATGGCCGCCCACGGGATGAGATCGATGATGGAGCGGAGCCCGGCCGTCACGAGGACGCCGACGACGCCGAACACCAGCAGGAACCCGCCCGAGACGACCGCACCGATGGTGAGCCCGCGACCGAGGGCGGCTCGGCGGCTCGTGTCGGCGTCGTCGTCGGTCAGACCCATGAAGTAGCTGAGGTAGGCGGGCAGCATCGCGAAGCCGCACGGATTGACCGTGGCCACAAGCCCGGCGGTGAAGGCCAGCGCGAACGGCGCCTCGATCACGTCGTCGCGTCGATATCGATCCCGAGCTGGTCGTGGATCTCCTCCACGAGCGCGTCGCGGGTGAGCAGGCCGGTGTGGCGTCCGACCACGTCGCCCGACGCGTCGACGAAGAACGTGGTCGGCATGCCGAACACGCCGAGTTCGCGGAACAGCTCGCCGTCGGGATCGCGGACCAGGTCGTAGGTGACGCCTGTCTGCTCGACGAGGTCCTCGGCCGCGTCAGGCGTGTCCTGCGTGTTGATGCCGATGAAGGTCAGGCGGTCGCCCGCGAGCTGGTGCACCTCCTCGAGGTCGGGCATCTCGGCGATGCAGGGCGGGCACCACGACGCCCAGAAGTTCACCACGAGCGGTGTCCCGACGTAGTCGGCGAACCTCACGGTCCCTCCGTCGAACGCCTCGATGGGGCCGGAGGGCAGGGCCTCGGTAGACGGTGACGCGGCATCGGTCGCGGTGTGGCGCGCGTCGCCTGCATCATCGGCGCCTCCGCCACAGGCGGCCAGGGCCAAAGTCGCCCCCGCGAGGACCGCGACGACCCGACGGAGGTCACGCATCGGACGCCGTCCCGACGATCTCGGTACCGGGTTGGAACGCGAACCACACGAACCAGAACGTGTCGTCGCGCGCCACGGGCTCGAGCTTCGTTCCGGCCAGCTCCCCGGACGTCGCCTCGCCCAGAAGGTCCCAGGTCGAGCCCGTCTGCGCGTCCACGAACGACGACGGATCATCGGGGTCGACACTGAACTCCAGGACGGTCCCGTCCTCGAGTCGCGGGACGAACGCTCCAGTGGAGCCAACGTCTTGCCCCGCGTCCACCGACGGCTCGTCGAGGGCGCTCGCCTGACCAGCCGCCCACCAGACGGTGACCGGCTCGCCGTCGACGTCGACCTCGACGACTCTCTGCTCACGCATGTGGTCGAGCGTCACGGCGACCGGATCACGGTCGGTCCCCAGTCCGATGACGCGGCTGTTGGGCGGGAGCCGATCGTCTCGCGGTCCGTCGAACAGGAACTGGTCACCCGCAGCCTCGTAGCCGGGGTAGGGGTTCCTGCCGTAGTCGCGACCCGGCATGCTCTCGCGCGAGAGGACGTGACCTTCGGGCGCTGCCCGGACGAAATCCTCCCAGCCGAGCAGGGAGGTCGGCACGCGCACGAGCTCGGTCCCGAGGAAGCCCTCACCGACCACCCCCCGGCCGGTGAACTGGGTCCACAACGTCTTGGTCTGGCGGTCGTACATCACCAGGTTCGCCTGGAACAGTTGGCCCGACGTGCCGAAGTCGAGGACCTGGCCCTCGACCGTGCGCTCGAACGCGAGTCCGGAGTTGCACAGCGGGCAGTAGGTGACGACGAGGGGCACGCCTCCGACGACGTCGTTGACGATCTCGTGCTGGGTCATGATCGCCAGCGGGTACGCACGCTGGTCGCCGTCGACCTCGACGACCATGACGGGGCTCTGCGGCTCGAGCCACTCGTCCGCAGCAGCCACGGTGTCGAAGCACGGATCGTCGATCGGCTGGATACCGTCGGGGGGCGGGCCCCCGCTGATCACCTGGTCGAAATCGAACCCGTCGAGGACGGCGGGATCGGGCAGCAGCCACGGGAACTGGGCGTCCTCGTCCACCGGCGCGTTGGGAACGTCGCCGTTCTCGAACTCCGAGAGCGCGATGCACGTCCTCGCATCCGCCGCGGCCTGGTCCGTGCCGTGCCCACCGTCAGCGGGAGCGACCTCCGTCCCACCACCGCCGCCGCATGCGGCGGCAACGAGGGCGAGCAGGGCGGTGGCCGCCCCGAGGCGGAGGATCCTCGCCACGAGCGCTCCAAGGTGTCGGGACAGAGGCAACCCGCGAGGTCTCGGCACTGTTCCGCGCTGACCCCGAACGACCGTCAGGCGATCTCGAGCCGTCCTCGTCGGCCGGCGCTTGGGGTGTCGGGTCTCGGGTGTCATTCGAGCGGCGATGCCGCCGGGAGATCGAGTTCGGTGCCGACCATGTGGTTGAAGTAGTTGGTGAAGATGGTGCGGACGACCTCGGCGTAGCCCTCGAGCAGCTCGGACTCGGTCCAGCCCGACCCAAGCGCGTTCTTCCACGCGATGTCGTCGACGTAGCCCTTGTTCGCGGCCACCTCCCGGCACACCTTCAGCATGGCGGTCAACCTGTCATCACCCGGTACCTCGCCCCTCCGGATGGCCAGCGTGTCCTCTTGGGAGTGCCCTGCCGCCTTGGCCGCGCCGGTGTACGCCGCCTGGCAGTAGTCGCAGGCGTTGACGTTGGCGACCGTCAGGTGGATGGCCTGGCGGACCGGCTCACCGAGCGACGACTTCTCCCGGAGGATCCCCTCCAGCGTCGCGTAGGCCTCCAGCAGCACCGGGGCGTGGGCCATCTCGGCGTGGATGTTGATGACCTTGCCGAGGCGCTTGCCGAGCGCCTCCAGGGTCTCACGGCTCTCATCTGGGGCGTCGTCGACGGTGTGAACGGGAACGCGCGGCATGGTTCCTCCTGGTCGCCACGTCTCGACCCCAGAACCACGCTCGCGACCGGAAGCTTCCGTTCCCGTCGATCCGGAACAGCGATCAGCGCACCGACGTTGCCTCTGATCAGACCCGAAGATCACGGATCCAACGTGCCGCGAACGACCGAGCTGACGTTCCCGGGAAGCAGCGGGGCGCGCCTCGCAGGCGTGCTCCACGAGCCGGATGAACCCCGGGGCAGCGTGCTGATGGCTCACTGCTTCACCTGCTCCAAGGACCTGCACACGATGACGCGTCTCGCCGACGGGTTAGCGGAGGCCGGCTACGCGGTGCTGCGGTTCGACTTCACCGGGATCGGTGACAGCGGAGGGGACTTCTCCTCGAAGACGGTCTCGCGCAACGTGCGCGACCTCGTCCAGGCGGCGACCGCGCTGATCGAGCGCGGCTTCGGCCCGTGCGGACTCCTCGGCCACAGCCTCGGCGGGGCGGCGACTCTCCTCGCCGCGTCACGCCTGAAGACCGTGCGCTCCGTCGTGGTCATCGGAGCGCCCGCCACTCCCGAGCACGTCCGCGGGCTGCTCGTCGATCGCGAGGCCGACATCCGCCGCGACGGGCAGGCGACGGTGAGCATCGGCGGGCGCCCCTTCCCCATCTCGGCGGAGTTCCTCGACGACCTCCAGCGACACGATCAGACCTCCGCCGTCGCCGATCTCGGCCGGCCACTGCTGGTCGTGCATGCTGTCGGCGATACCGTCGTCGAGATCGACGAGGGTGAGCGCAACTTCGCTGCCGCGCGTCAACCCAAGGCGTTCCACCCGCTCTTCGACGCCGACCATCTGCTGACCTCACCGGTGTCGGCGGAGCAGGCGCTGGGTCTCGTGCGTGGATGGTTCGACGCCACGCTCTGACGACATCCTCCGTCGGATGCAGTACCGGATCGTGAACGGCGCACCCGTCGCCCACCACCTGGCTACGGTGGACGTGCTCGCGGACTGAACCGACGGAAGCGATCCGCGCACCTATCGGTTCCCACCTTGACCCCCCGGATAGTCGAACCACGGAGGACCCCCATGCCCCGAGCGGTCTGGAACGGCGCTGTCCTCGCCGAGAGCGACGACACGGTCGTCGTCGAGGGCAACCACTACTTCCCGCGTGAGTCACTGGACGAGCGCTACTTCGAGCCCTCGGACCACACCAGCCGATGCCCCTGGAAGGGCCAGGCGCACTACCTGACCGTCGTGGTGGACGGCGAGGTCAACCGCGATGCCGCCTGGTACTACCCCGACCCGTCCCGAGCCGCGCGCGAGATCGAGGGGCGCGTGGCGTTCTGGCACGGCGTGCGGGTCGAGGACGACCGTCCTGCGCAGAAGCGATCGCTGTTCCGCAGGACCGGCTGATGGCGCAGCACGAGTACGACGTCGTGGTCCTCGGCGGAGGATCGACCGGCGAGAACGTCGCGTGGTACGCCATCGACAACGGGCTGACCGCCGCGGTCGTCGAGTCTGAGCTGGTCGGTGGAGAGTGCACCTACTGGGCGTGCATGCCGTCGAAGGCGCTGCTGCGCCCCGGCGAGGCGCTGGCGGCGGCGCGCCGAGTACCCGGCGCGGCCACGGCGATCACGGGTGAGGTCGACGTCGACCGGACGCTCCACAGCCGGGACGCGTTCGCGGCCCGCTGGGACGACAAGTACCAGGTCCGCTGGATGGATTCGATCGGTGCCGCCCTCTACCGCGGCCAGGGGCGTCTGGCGGGTGAACGGCACGTCGAGGTCACCGGCGACGACGGTGAGCGGACCACCCTGACGGCCCGCCGTGCGGTGGTCGTCGCGACCGGATCGCGTGCCGCCACCCCACCTGTCGAGGGCCTGCACGACATCCGCACCTGGGACAACCGCGACGTCACCAGCGCGAAGCAGGTGCCCCAGCGCCTGCTCGTCATGGGCGGCGGCGTGGTCGGGGTCGAGATGGCCCAGGCGTGGAAGCGCCTCGGGGCGCACGAGGTGACGGTCATCGAACTGTTCGACCGCATCCTCGCCCGGGAGGAGCCGTTCGCCAGCGAACTCGTTCGCTCCGCCCTCGAGGCCGAAGGCATCACCGTCCTGACCGACGTCCGCACCGTCCGCGCCCGGCGAGACGGCGACAGCGGACCGGTGACGCTCACCCTGGCCGACGGATCGGAGCTGGTCGGCGACGAGCTGCTGGTCGCCACCGGCCGGCGAGCCAACACCGAAGACATCGGGTTGGACACCGTCGGACTCGAGGCGGGCGGCGACCTCGAGACCGACGACCAACTCCGGGTCGACGGCGTCGTCGGTGACTGGCTGTACGCCGCCGGGGACGTCAACGGTCGGGCCCTGCTGACCCACCAGGGCAAGTACCAGGCTCGCCTCGTGGGTGACCTCATCGCGGGGCGCGACCGGCGCGACTGGGCTGACACCCACGCCATCCCCCGCGTCGTCTTCACCGACCCGCAGGTGGCCGCGGTCGGGCTGACCTGCGCCCAGGCACGGGACCAGAACATCGTCTTCCGCACCGCGGAGGTCGAGCTGGGCGGCGTGGCGGGAGCTGCCCTCCTTGGAGAGGACGTGACCGGACGGGCCCAGCTGGTGATCGACGACGCGCGCGACACCATCGTGGGTGCGACCTTCGTGTGCCCGGGAGCCGGCGAGATGCTCCACGCCGCCACGATCGCGATCGTGTCGGGCATCACGATCGACCGCCTCTGGCACGCGGTCCCGGCGTTCCCCACCGTGAGCGAGGTGTGGCTGCGGTTGCTCGAGGCCGACCGCGGTATCAGCTAGACCGCTCAGCCTCGGGGCCGCCCCGGACACCCCGCGGGGCACTTCCCGATCGACTCCAGCAGGTTGGAACAGAACACGAACCGGCCAGGTTCCCATAGCGACCTCGATCGGGAGGCGGCGGTGGGACTCCAGACCTTGCTCGGACGGCACGACGAGTGCAGGCGCACGCTCCGCGACCTGCAGGCGTACCTCGACGGGGAGCTCGACGAGACGACGACGTGGGATATCTCCCGTCACCTCTCGGGATGCGAGGAGTGCTTCGGCGACGCCGAGCAGTTCCGCCTGCTCAAGCAGGCGCTGTCCCGGCTCCGTTGCGCCAGCGATCCGCTGGCGCTGCGACGGCTGCGTGAACTCGTGGCCGGACTCCCGGGGAGTCGCGCCGGCACCTGAGCGGAATGGATCGGCTTCGGGCGGGTTCCCATCCGCGGGAGACGGATGCTGGCTGCACCTGACGAGGAGGGATACGTGCGTCACCATCTCGCGACCGTCGGCATCGGCCTCGTACTCGTCCTCGGCGCCTCTGCGTGCGGGGGTGACGACGACGCCGACCCGTCAGGAGGACAGGTCGCGGTCCAGGGGACGGACGCGCTCGCGTTCGAACCCTCCAGCCTGACGACGTCAGCCGGACAGGTGACCGTGGAGCTGAGCGCCGGCGACGAGTCCGAGCACACCTTCGTGATCGAGGACCTCGGCGACCGTGAGGTCGTCGCCGCCGCGGCGGGAGAGACGGCGACCAGCATGGTCGAGCTCGAACCCGGGACCTACGCCTTCTACTGCGACGTCCCCGGACATCGCGAGGCAGGCATGGAAGGGACGTTGGAGGTCACCGGCTGAGGATCGGACGAACCGTCCGATCTCGACGCAACGCACCCAGGAGGGGAGAGTACCCATGCCCGAACGACACCCACCGCCGTTGACCCGTCGACGGTTCCTTTCCGGCGTCTCCAAGAGCACCATGGGATTAGCACTGGGAGGCACCGCCGCTTCGCTGCTCGCTGCCTGCGGCACCGACGACGACCCCACGCTGACCGATCCCGGAGATGGCGGCTCGCCGGTAGCGACCGCCCCGCCGTCACCGACCGCGACATCGGGCCCGGAAGGGGGCGCGGTCGTGGGTGACGTCATCGACTACGCCCTGACCTCCGACGAGTGGTCAGGTGATTTCGGATGGGTTCAGATGCGGCTGCGCCGCGGCGTCGTCGATGGTGCCGACGTCACGTTCATCCGTACGGACGCATCGGACGAAGCGTTCGCCGAGACCGAGCAGCTCGTCTTCGTGCCGCGCATGACCGTCCTCGCCGACGGACTGGCCGGCACGGCCTACGTGTTCGAGGATCCCGAGCATCCCGTGGTGCTGTCCACCGAGCCCGGCCGCGACGACTACACCCCGGCGTGGCACGTGCACCGCGTCACGTGGCAGGGGACGGCGCGCGAGCTGCGCTCAGTGGCCGAGGTTCAGGAGGCCGAGTCCGGCGGCGAGCTCACCGTCGAGGCGACCGGGATCGTCTTCAACGGTCCACTGGTCACGTGGTCCGACGGAGCGCTCCCGGTCGACGACGAGCGCACCGGCTACCTCGGTCCCGGCCAGCTGCTCGAGGAGCCCGATCTGGACGAGCTCACCGTCCGGTTCAAGCTGCACGAGTGCTTCCCCGGTTCGCGCTACATCGTCGTCGACACCTCGGCTCCGCCGATGGCAGAGGGCATGGCCATCGCCGCCGCCCCGCCCCTGGCCCAGGCCACCGATGCTGGCGCCACCGGCAGGGTCAACGTGTTCATGGGAGGCGTGGAGGGACCCGGACCCATGGGAGGCCAGCCCTCGGTCTTCGACTCGCGTGCCGGCGACCCGGTGTGGAGCCCGTACTGGGACCACCTGACGTATGTGTGGAAGGACGATGCGACCCCGCGCGTCCTCGCGGACGAGGCCGCGGTGCACGCCGCACGGGACGCCGGCGAGCTCGACGAGTTCGTGGGCACGCCCGACACGGGCGGGCAGGGCTTCGTCGTCAACTGCCCGGTGCCGGTCGTGGCCCCGAACACCTTCACCGGCTGAGCTCGGGGCGAGGTGGCCGCGTCTCGTTCCGCGCGGTCACCTCGCCCACCTTCCGGACGGCCGCCGCGAGCGCGATCACCGGTGGCGCCGCGAACACCAGCGCCATGGCGGCGGCGACCTGCGGATCGCGTCCGACGTACGGCAGCAGGATCACCGGCAGCGTCAGGCGTCCACCTCCGACGGCGAGACTGGTGCCGTACTGGCTCCAGCTCACGACGAACCCGATCAGGCTCGCGACCACGACGTACGGGGTGACGGTGGGCAGGGTGACGTGCCAGGTCCGCCGCCACCACCTCGCCCCGAGCGTCCCCGCTGCCTCCTCGAGGCGTCTCGTCGCGGACCCGAACGCGGGGACCAGCAGGAGCACCACGTAGGGCAGCACGTAGACCAGGTGCGCGGTGACCAGGCCCGGGGTCGTCCCGGTGAGGCCGAGGCGTAGCAGCCACCGGGTGAGACCGACACCGGCGGCGTACGAGGGGACGAGCAGCGGCAGGATGACGATCGTCAGCACGGCCGCGCGCTGACGTGGCGAACGGGCCGCGATCCATCGCGCCGCCGGCCACGCGAGACCGAGGGCGACGACGGTGGATGCGGCTGCGACGACGAGCGATATCCGGACCGCCGCCGCGATCCCGGTACCGGGAGCGGCGATCACGTCGAAGGCACGCCCCCCGAACTGCTGCGGGATCAGAGCGGGGGCGCGCCAAACGTCGGCGAGAGCTCGCAGGGGCAGGATCAGCAGCGGCGCGACGACCACCGCACCCAGCAGCCACGCCCACCCCGATCGCGAGTCACGCATCGCGGGTCGCTCTCCGCGCCGCGACCGTCGTGAGCACGACCGCGACGGCGGTGGTCACCAGCAGCGCGACAGCGGCGTGCGAACGCCCCGCAAGACCGCCGACGCGGGTCTCCTCGAGGGCGTAGGTGGCCAGCATGGGGGGGCTGTTCGGACCGACGAGGAGTGGCACCTCGAACGCGCCCGTCACGAAGGCGGCCACGACCACCGCACCGAGCACCAGCGGGCCACGGAGGGCCGGCGCGACCACGAGCGCCAAGCGTCGGAGCGGACCGGCACCGGCCACGGCCGCCGACTCCTCGAGCGTGGCGACCTCGTCGTCCCATCCCGCCAGCAGCAACAGGGTCAGGAACGGGACCTCCTTGAACAGGTAGACCAGGACGATCCCGGCACCCGACGATGCCCGGACCAGCTCGACGGGGAGGGGGGCGAGGGCGCGGTCGGCGAGCCCGCCGGGACCGAGCCACAGCACCGCGAGCGCCGCCACGAGCAGGTGCGGGAGCAGGACGGGCAGGCCGAACAGGACCTGCGCCCAGCGGTGACCGCGGATGACACGCGCGGCGAGCAGGGCGAGCGCCGCGGCCGACAGGGTCGTGACCACGGCGAGCGTGACGGTGAACCACAGCGAGCGGTGGAAGCGCGCGTCGGCGAGCACGAACCGCCACGCGTCGAGCGTCGCCCCTCCGTCCGGGGCCGGATGCAGGCTCGTGACCACCGCCCCGACGACCGCCCCACCGAACAACACGACGGTCGCCCCGAGCGCGGGGACGACCGGGACCCACCCGGATCTGCTCACGTCGGAGCCGGGGTCTCAGTACGGTGCGCCCCGCCTGGATCGGACCACGCATGTTGGATCGTCCGTTGCGCCGCCTCCTGAGCCCGGCGCTCGACAGCACCGCCGCGACGCTGGCTCGTCTCGGCGTGGCGCCGACCGGGTTGACGCTCGTCGGCCTCGTGACAGCGCTGCTCGCCGCGACCGCCGCCGGGCGCGCGGCGTGGACGTGGGCACTGGCGCTGTGGCTGGTGAGTCGGGTGTTCGACGCTCTGGACGGTCCGCTCGCTCGCGTCCGCGGTCGTGCGGGCGCGCGTGGCGGGTTCCTCGACATCGTGGCCGACTTCACCGCCTACGGCGCGTTCGTGGTCGGCTGCGCCATCGGTCAGCCCGACGCGCGCCTGGCATGCCTGGTCCTGCTGTGCACCTACTACGTCAACGGCACCGCGTTCCTGGCGTTCTCGTCCCTGGTGCGGCCCGGCCGCGACCGCGATGCGCTGGCGGACGACCGCGCGCTGACGTTCCTCGGTGGGCTCGCGGAGGGGACCGAGACGATCGTCGTGCACGCGCTCATGGTGGCGGTGCCGTCCCTGATGGCGACGATCGCGTGGGTGTTCGCCGCGGTCGTCGTGGTGACGATCGTGCAGCGGATCGTCGTCGCTGTTCGACTGCTGGAGCGGTGATGCGCTCACCGTGGCCGGTCCACGCGACGCAACAGCCACAGCAGGGGACGCGTCACGGCCCGGACCCGGGGTGACAGGAACCGCTCGCGGAGGTCCTCCAGCGCGGCGCGCCATGGTCCCTCACCGAACGTCGGGTAAGCGTGGGTGCTGGCGGCGACATGGCGCAGCCGGCTGCCCGTCCGGATCCACGCGGTGAGCTCGGCGATGCTCTCGCCTGCGGACTCACCCACCACCGTGGCCCCGACGACGCGGCCACGCGCATCGGTGACGATCTCGGCGAACCCGAAGGGTCGTGCCGCCGTGATCGCACGATCGAGCTGGTCGTAGCCGAAGCGCGCGACGCGGATGCGGTCGCCCCAACGGCGCCGGGCTCGCGCGGCGCTCAGGCCGACGGCCGCCACCTCGGGGTCGGTGAACACGACCCGCGGGACGATGTCGGGGTCGAAGCGGCGCCGCAGCCGGAACAGGGCGTTGGTCACGACCAATCCACCCTGGAGTCCCGCGGCGTGGGTGAAGGGCAGCAGCCCGGTGACGTCGCCAGCGGCGAACACGTGAGGTGATGTGGTCCGCAACGAGCGGTCGACCCGGACCGACCCATCGGGAGCGACCTCGACACCGACCCGTTCGAGATCGAGTTCGTGCGTCCGGGCACGACGGCCGGTCGCCACCAGGATCCGGTCGAACTCCACAGTGGCGGATCCGGCATCCCCCTCGAACTGCAGATGGCCGGATGCGACCTCGCCGACCCGGGCGGAGGTGTGCACGCTCACGCCGTCACGCTCGAGCGCCTCGGCCACCACGGCACCCACCCGAGGGTCCTCGGTCGGCAGCAGCTGGTCCGCGATCTCGATGATGCTCACCGTGCTGCCCAGCCGAGCGAACGCCTGCCCGAGCTCGCACCCGACCGCACCCCCACCCACGATCGCGAGGCGCTCCGGCACGGCGTCGAGCTGCCACAGAGTGTCCGTCGTGAGTGGCTCGGCGTCGATGAGGCCCGGGATCCCCGGCAGGGTCGGCGCAGACCCGGTCGCGACGAGCGCGGTGCGGTAGGCGACCTCGTCGTCGCCGATACTGACGCGGCCGGGCGCGACGAAGCGGGCATGGCCCTGGCGTACCTCGACCCCCTCGGCGCGGAGCCGTTCGGGGCTGTCGTGTGGCTGGATGGTCTGGATCGCTCGGTGGACGTGGCGCATGACCGACGGGAGGTCGACGACCGGCTCGGCAGGTCGCAGTCCGACCTCGTGGGCGGTACGCATGTCGTGGGCCCGTCGGGCGGTCGCGATCAGCGCCTTGCTCGGCACGCACCCGGTCCACAGGCACTCGCCTCCGGTGCGATCGCGCTCCGCGAGCACGACCCGCGCCCCGACCCCGGCGGCACCGATGGCCGCCGTCAGCCCGGCCGTTCCACCTCCGATGACCACCAGGTCGTAGCGCCTCACGGCACCACCGTCACGTCGTGGTCGGCATCTGGTAGCCGCCACACGGCTGACCCGCGGACCGCCAGCCCGACCGCGTCGCCGGGTGCGAGCTGGGGCGAGGTCGGGGCGTGCACCTCGAGCGGTACGCCCACGTCAACGAGGACGCGGAGGTGGCTGCCCTGGTAGGTGACGTCGCTGACCCGGCCCCGAACCGTCGCCTCGCCACCGGGCACTACGGCGATCCGTTCGGGACGGATCGCGACCGTAGCGGGCCCATCGGAACCGTCTGCCGGTAGCCAACCTCCCGGAAGCTGGAGACGACCGTCACGGACGTGACCCGTCACGAGGTTGGCGGCCCCGAAGAACCGCGCGACGGTGGCTGAACGGGGCCGCTCGAACACCTCGCGGGGCGGGGCGTGCACGACGACGCGCCCCTCGATGACCAGGGCGATGTGGTCACCCATCTCCGCCGCCTCGGTGCGGTCGTGGGTCACGTACAGGGCGGTGGTCGCGTGCTCGCGCTGAACGGCACTGATGAGCCGGCGCAGATCCTCCCGGCGGTGCGCGTCGACCGACGACAGCGGCTCGTCGAGCAGCAGCAGATCGGGGCGGGCGGCGAGAGCTCGGGCGAGCGCCACCCGTTGCCGCTCCCCGCCGGACAGTCCGCCGACACGTCGGTCAGCGAACCCGGCGAGCCCGACCTCGTCCAGCAACCGCGCGGCTTCCTCGCGGCGCGGCCGGCGCTTCCGACCCGCCACCCGGAGCGGGAACGCGACGTTCTCCGCCACGTCGAGGTTGGGGAATAGCCGTGGCTCCTGGAACACGACGGCGACACGTCGACGGTGGACGGGAACGCCGTCCAGGGACCGTCCACCCAGCTCCAGGTGTCCCTCGGCGAGCGGCACCAGGCCGGCGATGGCACGCAGGAGCGTGGTCTTGCCCGCGCCGGACGGCCCGACGATCGAGGTCATGCTGCCCGGCGGCACGCGCAGATCGACATCGCGGAGTACGGTTGCACCCGAGAGCCGCACCGCCAGCTTCTTCAGGACGAGCTCGGCCGGTCGCCTCACCGCAGCACCTCCACCAGCCACCGTCGTTCGAGCTGCTCGACGCGCTCGACCGCGAGTTCGTCGAGCAGTCGATCGGGCACGTCCAGCACGTACGGGCTGTCACGTGTCGCTTCGAACCGGGCGCGATCGGGCGGGGCCAGCCGGTCGAGGTCGAGCACGGTCGGCACACCCAGGACCTCGGGGTCCGCCTTGATCGCCTGGAGGTCCGGCTCCAGCAACAGGTCCGCGAGCACCAGTGCCCCCTCGACGTTGGTCGCGTTGGCCGGGATCGTGACGTAGCTGACGTTGTGCAGGGTGCCGTGTTCGAGCACGAAGGGCCGTGCCGTCTCCGCGAACACGCCCTGCCGCACCGCCGTCTCAACGAAGCCGGGGTCGTAGCTCATGGCGACGTCGACCTGTCCATCGCCGAAGAGCTGATTGAGCTCCGCCTCGGTCCCGGGGTAGGACCGACCCTCGCGCCACGCCACCTCCCGCAGCTCCCGGAGCCACGTGAAGGCCGCGTCCTCGCCCATCACCTGCACCACCTGGCGGACGAACGCCGACCCGGTGAAATCGGGGGGTGCCGGGTAGGTCACCCGACCCGGGTTCGCCCGCGCGTACGCCAGGAGCTCAGCGAACGTGGCGGGCGGATCAGCGATCCGGGCGGTGTCGTACGCGAAGGTGAACAGTGCACGGCTCCAGGGCGACTCCTGCCCCTCGACGGGAACGCCGAAGTCGCGCTCCACCGTGGACAGGTCGACCAACTCCGCGTTCGGGAGGGCCGGCGACCAGTCCTGCAGCCACAGGCCCGTGCGCTTCCCGAGGGCGAAGTTCTCGCCGTTGATCCAGATCAGGTCGACCGTTCCGTCGATCACACCTGCCTCGTGCTCCGCCAAGACCTGCTGTACCGCGTCGGCGGTGTCGCTGACGGGCACGCGCTCCACCGTGAGGCCGAGGTCCTCCGCAGCCGGGGTCACGTGGTCGTCGATGTAGCGGTTGACGCGGTCATCGCCTCCGAACAGCCACCACCGGACGGTCTGTCCCTCGGCCGCCGCGGTCACGGCGGCCCAGTCCTCCGGGTCGGCTGGCTCGGACGTGGATGGGACGCCGGACGCGCAGGCTGCGGCTGCGGTGAGCGCCACGAGGAGTGCGGCGACCGTGGTGGAGGGCGTCATCGGTCGAGAGGACTCCTGGTCGCCACGGGTTCGCCTGAGGCAACCGGCCACTCACCCCCGGTGTTCCCCCAGAGGAAGATCCTCCACCGTAACGGGTTGTCTGCGTGGCGGAGCTTCGTTCCACGTCCTCCTGCCACAGCCGCCCCGACCGCACACGACCGTCAGCGATGAACAGACCGCCATCCAGCCTGAGCCGAGTTTCGGGCGGAATACCCGCGAGGCGCGCCCGGGTTCCCGAGCAAGTGCGACCACCAGCGGTACGTGACCGGGATCGGAACGACCGATCCCCCAGCGCCGAGATGCCTGAGGACACGAACCGCCACCGCGCGGCGTGGCTACGGGTCGCGGCCCTGGTGCTGATCCTGGCCGTCTCGGCGCTGCTCGTGGCCACGTCCGGTCCCGACATCACCAGCGCGCGGGACACCCTCCAGCGTCTGGGGTGGCTGGCGCCGGTAGCCGGCGCGGCGTTGTACGCCGTGCTGACGGTCCTGATGGCTCCCGGTGCGTTCCTGACGGCCGGCGTCGGGGTGCTGTTCGGTACTGCCACGGGGATCGTGGTGGCGCTCCTCGGCGCGATCGTCGGGGCCACGGTCGCCTTCGTCATCGCACGACACAGCACCCGTACCGCGGTCGACCGGCTGCTGACCGGCCGAGGCCGGGCGGTCGATGCGTGGCTCTCGGAGCGTGGCCTGATCGCGGTGTTGACGCTACGCCTCGTCCCCCTCGTGCCCTTCAGCGCGGCGAACTACGCAGCTGGCCTCACCGGAATCTCGCGCCGCGACTACCTCATCGGGACCGCCCTGGGGATCGTCCCGGGCACGGTCGCCTACGTCGCGATCGGGGCGAACATCACCCGTCCCGGAGATCCCCAGTTCATCGCGGCAATCGTAGGACTGGGCGCGCTGAGCGTGCTCGGGGCGGTGGTCCTCCGTCGCCGTACTCGGGACTGACCGGTCCGTGCGTCGTCGATCGCTGGCAACATCGTCCGCGGCACCGCCCTCGTGGCCGTAGCACTGTGGTACGTCTTCGAGCCCGTCGCCCCGCCGTTCCGACGCCCACACGAGGTGATCGCATCGTCGCTGTCCGCTCCGGGGTTCGCGTCAACGCCTCGCAGTTCCTACTGCTGACCCTCGTCACCGCGTTCGTCGGCCTGATGGTAGGTCTCGAGCGGACCGTGGTTCCGCTGATGGCCGGACCCGAGTTCGGCGTGCAGTCCGCGGTCGTCACGATGTCGTTCATCGCCGCGTTCGGCGCGACGAAGGCTCTCGCGAACTTCCTGGCGGGCTGGCTCGCCGACCGACGAGGCCGTCGGAGGTTGCTGATCGTTGGCTGGCTCGTGGCGCTGCCGGTTCCCGTGCTGCTCGGGCTGGCGCCCGCGTGGGGCTGGGTCGTGGTCGCCAACCTGCTGCTGGGCGCGAACCAGGGGCTGTGCTGGACGATGACGCTCGTCATGATGAGCGATATCGCCGGCCGGCCGAGGCGCGGGATGGCGATCGGGGTGAACGAGTCCACCGGATACGTCGCGATCGCGGTCGCCGCGCTGGCGTCGGTACCCCTCGCAGAGGCCTACGGTGCACGCTCCACCCTCGCGGCCGGCGGACTGGTCGTCGCACTGGGCGGACTGCTCCTGTCGCGTCACGCCCACGAGACCCTCGACCACGCCCGATCGGCCGGCCCGGGCGAGGTGGAACGACTCGACGTGAGATGGCGCACACTGCCGGCTCGGATCCTGGTGCCGCGACGCGACCCGCAACTGGCCGCGTGCTACCAGGCCGGTCTGGTCACGAAGATCAACGATGCCGGGGTGTGGGGGCTGGTGCCCCTGGCGCTGGCGGCACGTGGCCTTCCGGTCGGTCACGTCGCACTGGTGGCCGGGGTCTACCCACTGGTATGGGGCTTGGGACAGGGGCTGACGGGAGCGATGAGCGACGTCGTGAACCGGCGACCGCTGATCGGCGGCGGCATGCTCATCCAGGCGGCAGGCCTCGCCACGTTGGCTACCACGTCCGACCTCGTTCTGGCGGTCGGAGCCTCGGCAACCATGGGCTTAGGGACGGCCTTTGTCTACCCAACGCTGCTCGCTGCCGTCCGTGACATCGCCCGGGGCCGGTGGGAGGCTTCGGCGTTCGGCGCCTACCGCCTGTGGCGCGATGCTGGCTTCGTCGTAGGAGCTCTCGGTGGCGGCGCCCTCGCCGAGACCGCCAGCATGACCGTTGCACTGGTCACCGCCGCGGTGGTGACCGCCGCCTCGGGAGCCGCCACCTACGTGCTGTTGCCGCGCCGCCTCGCGACTCTCGACGACGCACTCGTGCCCGGATCAGCGGTAGCCGACCCCGCAGACGGGCCCGCGTGAGGCTCGCTGGCGAGGAGGGTCAGTCGCCGCCGCGACGCGCGAGCACGACCGCCGCCAAGACGACCGGCGCCATCGACAACCCCAAGCCGAGGACGCCGCGGGCGATGGGTGGCAGCGGTCTGAACACGTGCGCCAGTCGTCCCGACACGTACATCGGTGGAGCCTCGCGAAGTACGTCGGTCTTCGCATGCCCTCCGGCAGCTTCCCAGGTCTCCCACATGCTCCCGGTACCGGAGAGCATCGGGACCACGTGGGTGCTGACCTCACGGTCGTCGGGGAGACCGCCGGCGGCGACCGCCGCGAGAGCTGTCTGCACGACGCCACGGTCGTTGGCCCACAGGGTCCGCCACAGCACGGTGCCGTCGCTCCCCACGAGGTACGCAGCGTGCGGCTTGGGGTCGAGCGCACGGTGCAGCGTGCCGTCAACATCGTCGACGAGCACCGTCCATTCGACGTCGTCGCGTTGGGCGTAGTCGCGTGCGTGCTGCAGCTTCCGCTCGAACGTCTCCGCCTGGGGGTAGCGGTCGCCGGGGTGGGCTTCGCGCACGTAGAGGGTCACGAACCTGACCCGATCACCGAAACGGTCGTGCAGTTCTCGCAGCGCCGGACCGGCGCTGAGGGTCATCGGTCAGGTGTAGGACGCCAAGACCATGAACATGGGCCTGTCGGCCACGGCCTCATCGCGGGTGAGGCGCCCGCCGTCGATGGCTGGAAGGTCGAAGGTCGGGAACGGCTCGCCCGGCGCGGGCCCGCCCTCGAAGCGCAGGTCGTGGTAGAGCAGCTCGCGTTGGAAGCCATCGAAGCGGTACGGGATCGACGCCATCTTCTTCCCTCCACACGATCGTGGGTCACCCTCGATCCTCCGCACGATCGTGGGTCACCCTCGATGCAACCAGCGTCGTACCGGTCCCGAGGCGTCCTGGCCTGTCCGGCCGGTCCCCGGCGCCTACCCGCTTCCTCACGGTTCTGCACGACCGCCTGTTACACCCTTCTCTCCTGCCGTTCGACCGAGCCGCAGCCGGGAGGCACCCGCCTCCGCGGGTGTACGCATCGACGTGACCCACGAACGGGACCGCGTACCGCGGCCGCCACGCTGGCCGACACGCTCTGATCGCGACGAGGAGAAGGCTCATGATCCAGCTCGTGATCCTGGACGTGAACGGGACGCTGTTCTCGCTCGATGCGGTGGCCGACGGCCTCGCTGATGTCGGCCTCCCGGGGCAGCTCGACGTCTGGTTCGCACGCATCCTCCGGGACGGCTTCGCGACGGCCGCCGCCGGGACGTTCGTCGCCTTCCCGGATCTCGCACGTCACCACCTCACGGTGCTGCTGGACGAGAGCGGGTCGGAGCCCACCGACGAGCGGATCGACCACGTCATCGGTGGGTTCGACGAGGTCGCCCCGCACCCTGACGTCGAGCCCGGACTACGTCGACTCACCGACGCCGGCGTGACGATCACCACCATGACCAACGGCACGGTCGAGATCACCCGTGACTTCCTCCACCGCGAGAACCTCGAGAGGTTCGTCGAGGACACGTACGACGTCGAGATGGCCGGACGATGGAAGCCGGCTCCCGAGCCCTACCGGTACGTCCTCGGTCAGCACGAGGTCGAGCCCGGTAACGCCGCGCTCATCGCGGTGCACCCCTGGGACATACACGGAGCTGCTACCGCGGGGCTCCTCACCGGGTGGGTGAACCGCTCCTCCGCCCGCTACCCCGACCCCCTCGCACGCCCCGCCGTCGAAGCCGACTCGTTCGAGACGGTCGTCGACAGGTTGCTGGCCATCGAGTGATACCTAGACGGGGAAGATGCGCGCGAACGTACCCGCGAAGGTCCCGAGGATCACGAACCAGACACCGACCAGCATCAGCACGTAGCCGCCCCAGTGTTTGACCGCCGGGGCGCTCGCGCGGAGCCGTTCGACGAGCCGTTCCTGGCTGACGGCTACACCGAGCGCCGCCGCGAAAAGGTGGAGGACGAGCACGAGGGCGGTGACGGTGAAGGCCACCACGGCGACCGTGAACCCGCCGGTGGTGAGGGCTTGCCCGGCCAGACCGGCCAGGATCGGTCCCGTTCACCCGAAGCCCGCAGCCAGGTAGCCGAACCCGAACACCGCGGTCCCGGCCACGGGGTGTCGGCGACGGAGAGACGCTTGGCGCTTGAGCAGTCCGTGGATAGCGGGTTCGAACCGGCGGAAACTGATCGCCAGCTTGTCGGCCTGGATGGCACCGAGGACGAGCAGGAGCAGCCCGATGACGATGCGGATGACCCGGCCACTGGTGGACGTGAACGTCACCGCCCCGGCCAGGCCGCGTCCTCCCAGCGCGAACAGTAGACCGACCGCCAGTACGAACACCGATGCGCCGACCGCGAGGGCGGCCGCGAAACCCACGGACCGTCGGAGCCGCTGCGGAAGGGGCTTCTCCGCGCCGGTGTGGCGCGCGAGCAGGGTCGCGAGCAGCGGGAACGAGCACGGTGAGAAGAACGCCGCGGATCCGGCTGCCGCGGCCAGCAGTAGGGTTCCGGCACCGGTGACGGCGGGCAGGTCGAAGCGAGGGAAGAGCACGTAGCCGGCGTACCCACCGCCCGCGGCGATCAGCACCGCAGCGGTCAGCATGGCGTACCGGGTGGCGTCTCGGCGCGGGGACAGCACGGCTCCTAGCGTTCGGCGGATCCGACCGTACGGGTCCCCCTACGGGGGAGGGTCAACCGTCACCTCCGTTCGGCGTATCGGCGCGCGACCTGCACCGCCGCACCCAGATCCACGATCGCGACGCCTATACGCCCGCGTCGCCACTCCTCGGCGGCGCCTCGAGAGGCGAGGAACGGCATCTGGGTACAGACGGCGCTGAGGGGTCCGGTGGTCGGGCAGCACGACGTGACCTCGGCTCCGACGATGGCGAGCACGGTCGTGGTCGGTACGACGTCGTGTGGGGTGCCGTCGGCGTCGACGACGAGGCTGATGGCGCGGCTGGTGACGGGGCAGGTGGACCGCACCTGTGCCGGCTCGTCGAGCAGGATGGGCAGGAACAGCGCGTCGAACCCGCACCAGGTGTAGAGGTCGTTGTCACGCACGCGGAAGCGGTGCGGCGTGGGGTTGAGCGTCAGTGCGGCACCGACGACGGCCCCATCCTCCACCTCGTAGCCGGCGGCAGCGGCCGCCGCGATGCGCTGCTGTACCTGCGTCGACGGTTGGGCGGTCGCGTCGGCGAGGTAGGCGACATCCGCGGGGAGTCCGTCGGCGAGCCGGTCGAGGACCGCCGCTCCGAACCCGCCACCGTCATCGAGTGACGCGAGAGTGGCGCGGCGGCTCCAGGTCTCCAACAGCTCCTCGATCGTCGGGGTAGGCACGGTCCTCTCGAGTTCGGCGGGCGACCCCCTCTGGGGCGGCGCCCCGAAGCAGGTCATGCCAGCACTTCTCGGAGCTGCTCGAGCGTCGGGGCGCCGGAAGGGCCGTCGGGGGTCTGGTAGATCCGACAGGACAGTCCGAAGGGCTCGTCACCCTGGGCGAACGCGTCGGTCCCGTCGACCAGGACCGTCGGTGATCCCCGGAACGCCAACCGCTCCGCGTCCTCCGGGCTGTCCACCTCGACGTAGGTGATCTCGAACCCGAGTTCGTCAGCGAGGACGCGGAGCCGTTCGTCGGCGGTCATCCACGACGGACAGCCGTCGAAGTACAGCAGCTTAACCTGCGGCATGGCTGAGCTCCTCGACGTGGGTGCTGGCTCCGGGAGGCGAACACGCCACGCACCGTACGGGTTCCACCGGGATGGAAGGTCAAGTCCCGACCGTCCAGGAGCGACAGCGCCCGGTCGGTCGTCAGCGCAGGTCGAGGACGGCGCTACCCGCGAACCGGTCGTGGGCGAGATCGGACAGCGCCTGCGGGGCGTCCTCGAACGCGTAGGCGTGTGCGGTGACCTCGAGGTCGAGCCGCCCCGCGAGCCGCAGGAACTCCTCGCCGTCGGCACGGGTGTTGGCGGTCACGCTGCGCACCTGACGCTCCTGGAAGAGGTGCTGCTGGTAGTTCAGCGGCGGCACATCGGTCAGGTGGATGCCGGCGATCGCCAGCGTCCCGCCGCGATCGAGTGCACGGAGTGCGTCGGGCACGATCGCACCGGCAGGCGCGAACAGGATCGCCCCATCCAGGGCGACGGGAGGTGTCTCCCCCGCCCCACCGGCCCAGGAGGCACCTAGCCGCCGCGCCAGCTCCTGACCGTCCTGGGATCTCGTGACGACGTGGACCTCCGCCCCGGCAGCGATGGCGAGCTGTGCGGTGAGGTGGGCCGACCCTCCGAACCCGTAGATTCCCAGTCGGCCCCCGGGCGGTAGCTCGGCGCGTTTCAGTGCCCGGTAGCCGATGATTCCGGCGCACAGCAGAGGCGCGGCGTGGAGGTCGTCGATGGCCTCCGGGAGCCCGTAGCAGTAGCCCTCGGGGACGGTGACGGTCTCCGCGTAGCCGCCATCGTGGGTCCAGCCGGTGAAGGTCGGATCGAGGCAGAGGTTCTCCTGTCCCCGTCGACAGAAGCGGCACACTTGGCAGGTCGAACGCAACCACGGGACACCTACCCTGGTGCCGACATCGAAGCGTCCGGCCCCCGGCCCGAGCTCGACAACCTCCCCGACGATCTCGTGGCCCGGGACGACGCGTGGCTGACGCGGTTCGAGATCGCCTTCCACGACGTGGAGATCAGTGCGGCAGACACCGCAGGTGCGGACGCGGATACGTACCTCTCCGGCCCCCGGGGGTGGGGGCTCGTGCTCGACGAGTTCGAGGGGACCGTCGTCGATGGGTCCAGGTCGACGTACCCGCCAGCACCGCACGTCCCGCCTTCCGACACGATCCGACACGAGCACCGGCGTCAGGTACGGGCCACCAACCACCGCACGGACACGCGTGTCGCCCCGACGATAGCCAGCATCACACCAGTTAACGGGCGGACGGGTGGACACTCCTCCGTGCCGCCGGACGAGGGCGATCGTCACTCTCGCTGCTGCCGGAGCACGAGCGAGTACTGCGAGACGATCTCGTCCTCGGACCCAGGCTCGAACGGGCTCGCCGACACGATCAGCCAGGCGCCGATCTCGGGGTGGGTCCACTCCCCCTGCCACGCCCGGGCTCCCGCCTGGGTGGGCGCGACACGGGGTACCCAGCCCCGCGAATCGAGCTCGCGCTCGTAGAACTCCAGAACCTGCTGGGGTGTCCGCCCCGCGACCTCGTACGACCGCGTCACCGCACCTTCCGCCGCCTCGGTCTCCATGTCGGGTCCCACCGCTTGACTGCCCGGAGCGACGGGCAGCTGCTCGAACTCGCTGGCCAACTCGGCCGGCTGCTCACCGAACTCGACGCCGAGATCGCCACCAGCCTCGGGGTCCGTCGGGGCGGTGTCGCAGGCAACACCGAGGACGGCGAACGCGGCGACCACGGTGACCGCCAAGCGGCGTGGGCCGCGGTGCACGCTCTGCCTCCCGCTCGACGGACGGACGGTTCATCCGCGATCGTGGCAGTTCTCGGGGCACCACCACGCCCCGGCCGTGCCATCCATCGGACAGGGGGCCGGGTCTCGCCGACGCGTTCAGCTGGGATCGGGGTAGTCCTCGAAGATGCGCTCCGGCGCGTCGACCAGCGGCAGGTGCAGGCGGGTCCCGTGCTCGGTCGGCCCTTCCCGTGGTCCCAGCCCGACGCTGACGAACCCGGCGGGGTTGCCCGGTACGGCCCAGACCGCGTTGGACGACTGCAGCAGCAGGCCGATGCGGTGTCCCTCGTGGACGATGTAGTCCTCGGGCAGGAACGTCACGTTGGCGTTGACCCAACCGTTCGCCGGACCGGCCGCCTGCTGACGTCCGTCGCGGTAGTCGACGTTGAGGAAGCCGCGCTGGATGGTCTTGTAGGTCCCTTCCGGATCGATGTCGACCAGGATCGGCGTGAGCGACTGGCCGGTGACGTCGGGGAGGAAGTTGAAGGTGCCCTCAAGCACCGCGCGGCCCGCGATGCGGACATCGGTCGTCAA